>JANPLJ010001123.1:0-5188 GCA_031426475.1 Pirellulaceae bacterium
TAGCAAATAGGTAATCGTGTTGTTCGTCCCATCAGCATCGGCGGCGACAGCGGTAATTCCAACCAACGTTCCGGATGCCGAATTCTCATTGACTGCATTCGTCGCCGCGTTGGTATCGGTCACGGCGCCAGTTGCGAACTCGTTGGCGTCGAGGATCGTTACCACGATCGTTTGTGTATCGAATCCACCTTGGCCATCGCTGACCGTGACGATGACTTCGTAGGTGTTGTTGCCGTCGCTATCGGTCGCCGACTCGAAATTGGGACCGGCGAGAAATGTGAGCGCACCAGAACTCGAATGGATCGTAAATCTCGCTTGGTCCGATCCGCCGGTCAAGCTGTACGTTAGTGTCTGCGATGGAAGATCGAGATCGCTGGCCGTAACGGTTGTAACCGTGGTCGTGTTCTCGGAAAGGCTGATCGAAGCATTGGCCAAGCCACCGTTGCTGGTAATCGTGGGAACATCATTGACGCCCGTGATCGTCAATGTGACGGTAATCGGCCCCGAAGTGTTGGTGCCGTCGCTGACAGAATACGTGAAGTAGTCGTTGCCGCTGTAGTTTGCAACCGGAATGTAGGTGAATGAGCCATCCGCATTTAGCGTAAACGATTGCTGATGCGTTGGACCAGTTCCCAATGTAACGCTGAGCGAAGCTCCTTCAAGGTCGCTATCGTTTGTTAAGACGCCTCCGGGTCCCGACTGGGCACTGCCCATCGAAACCAGCGAACCGCTCATCGATCGGTAGTTTCCAAGGATTTGATCAGGCGTCAGCGCCACGTTGTACATTTGGAATTCATCAATGGCACCGTCGAACGTGCGATCCGGGCTTTGCGAATAGTTACCGATCTTCAGACTAGACGCGGCATCGGAACCAGCAGTCCCAACAGGTGCGTTGTTCTCTGTCACAGCAACTTCGACGCCGTTGATGAAGATGCGAGGATTGTTGCTCGTCGACGAGCTGTCGTAGATAACCGTGATTTGCTGCCACACGTTCAGTGATATGGTTCCGGCGGCAGTTCGCCAATCACCTGTTGTTGTAGAATGACCTTGTTGGAATATAAGTGACCCGTTGGATCCATTCAATTGGAGCGCCCAGCCGCTACCGATATTCGATGGCGCGAAGGTACTCGAGGCTTTATCAGCGATTCTTCCAAAGCCATTTTCACCCCAGCCGGTCGGATTGATCCAGGCGGAGAGTGTCCCACCACCGTTAAAGATGTCGTCTACTGCGGCTGCCGAACCAAGATTGATTTCGCTGCTAATCCCATCAAAGGTACGACCGTTTGAGATAGCTCCCGTGGACGTTACGGTTCCACTATTGGTTACGATGTTTGCTTGGTTCGACGAATCACTCAGCGTTCCGTTCAAGTGCAATATCGCTTGAGCGTTATTACCCCAGACGCCAGCCACGTTTTGGCCGGCCGTTGCCGCGGCGTTTCCGTAGTACATCCATATCGAATCTGTTGACGAGGCGGCATTGATTTGCGGAACTCGAACCCAGACCGTCGACGTTCCCGACTCGTTCCAAGTTTCGATTTCGTAGTTCAGCACGGTGCCATCGGTATCGACAAAGCGCAGATCCTGGCCACTGTTTTGCGTCAAGCTATAGTCGATATTCGACGCGTTCAACGTGACCAGAACTACTTGATCGGTTAACACGGGGCCAGAAGCGTTGTTGAAGGTGATTTGCTTTCGAGTCGACCAAGCATTGTCGTACCAATTCGATCTAGTCGTGAGCGATCCATCTTCCTGCACGGTGTAGCTGTCACTGACTCCGGTCGGAGGGTCGTTCACGTTCAACACGGTTACGGCCAGGGTTTGGGTGTCGGTAAGGCTTCCGTCGGAGACTTGAACGATCACGTTGTAAACGTTGTTTCCCCCGGAGTCGGTCGGCGACTCATAGTCGGGCGACGCAACGAATCGAAGCTGTCCATTCGCGCCGTTGATCGTAAAGCGAGCTGCATCCGCGCCGCCAGAGATCGAATAAGTCAACGTTTGAGCAGGCAGATCGGCATCCGTTGCGATCACCGTGGTGACTAACGAAGTGTTTTCATTAATGCTGATCGAGGCGTTCGCTCCGCCGCTGTTCGAAGTAATCGTTGGTGCGACATTGGAACTCCCGAATTGGCGGACAAAGACTCCGTCCGAATCGCTTGGACCTTGCCCGCTCCACACAGCGACGAAGTTATTTAAATCAATCATCGCGACCGACACTTGGTGTTGTGTGCCTGTCGTATCCGGGTTGATGAGGAATTCGCCTCCGACCTTGGCGCCGGATGCGTTGTACTTCTGCCCAAAGACGCCAGAGTTATCGGATTCACCTAATTGCGTTCCGTTGCCTTCCCAAACAACGATAAAGTTGCCTGAGGCATCCATCGCGATCGATGGATCGGTTTGATCGCTGGTGATCGACGCATTGACAATCGAAGGAATTCCGCCGATCGCGGTGCCTGTAGCGTTGTAGCGTTGCAGGTAGACACCGTAACCAAATAATGAAATCGTGTCTCGCCAGACCGCTGCGAAGGATCCATCGCTGTGCATTGCAATCGATACATGGCCAGCTGTGCTAGTTGAATCGAGAGTCATTTCTCCCGTAATCGGAGTGCGTGAAGCATTGAACAACCTTGCCCTGGCTCCACCGCTGTTGTCCCAGGCAACGGCAAAGGTGCCGCTATCATTCATCGTCACTGTTGGATTCAGATGGGATCGCGTGGTGTCGGTATTGACAATGAACTCGGTCGCGTCGATCGCGGTCCCGTTGGCCGCATAGCGGCGCGCGAAAATACCATCCGTATCGCCAGGCCCTGAGCCTTGCCATGCGATGACAAAATTTCCGACGCTATCCATGGCGATAGATGAATTGCTCTGATCGCCCGTACTCGTCGTGTGGACTCGGAATTCGGAGGCAAGAGCTGTCCCGTTGCTATCAAAACGCCGTGCATAAACGCTCAAAGGCGTCCCGTCTTGATTGCTGCTGGTCCATGTGACGACGAAATTACCGTTCGCATCCGTAGCAACTCGAGACCATTGCTGGTCGTTGGCCGTCGTGGAATTGACTAAGACTTCACCAGTCAAGGCGACGCCACTCGAACTAAATCGACGCGCGTAAACGCCCCAACCTGAGCCGTCCTGGTTTTGACTCGACCACGTTACGACGTAGTTGCCTGAGTTATCCGTCGAGACAGCCTGTTGGCTTCCTCGTGCTTCTCCGCTAGTCGTTTGCGTCCCGGACGTTGTCGAATTGATTTGGATGGTTCCCGATGCCACCGCAACGGCCGCCATCGATTCGTAGGCTCCAATGTCGACGGATGCGTTTCTCGCAACATTTCTTCCGTCGACACTCGGAGCACCCGATGCCGTTCCCGCATCGAGTGCTTGGCTTCCCAAGACCAGCTGATGCGTCTTGCCAAAGCCACCATTGTCAGCCAAGGCCGAAATACCAGCGCTGACGCCGGTTTTGTCCGAAGCGACAAAGCCGCTCGCTCCCGATGTACTCTGGACAAGATTATAGCCCTGGCTGTTGATGGTACCCTGAATGTCAGGCCCACTACTCGAGGCCGAGTTCCCGGCAACGATGGTATTGGTCATTGCAAGGGTGCTGCCAACGTTATGAATACCTCCACCTTGAACGGCGCTATTATTGGCGATCGTGGAATTAAAGATCGTGATATTGTTTTGATTGGATATTCCGCCGCCATCGTTAGTGGCCGAATTGCCGCTGATCGTTACGTTGGTTAACGATAGGCGGGTTCCATCTTCATAAATACCACCACCATTGGTGGCTTGGTTGCCATGAATGGAAACGCGATTGAGCGTCGCATCGCGACGATTGAGAAGGCCACCACCTTGGACTGTTGTATTGTTGCCATTATTCGAGACTACAACGTCCGTGAGGTTGAGCGTCCCTTCGTTGTAGATGCCAGCACCCTTGTTTGCTATATTGCCGGTGACAATCACTCGCGACAGATTCAACTGGTCATTGTTATTTTCGATGTATATTCCGCCACCATTCTGGGTTGTGCTTCCGCCCTGGATGGTGAGTTCGGACATCGAAAGTGTGATATCGCTGGCGGCAATATGGAAGACGCGGTCAATACCATTTCCGTTGATAATGGTCGTAGCGGCTGTTGCACCAGTGATGGTTACATTTTTGCGAATATCCAAATCGCCTGTCGAGGCGTTTTCTTCGTTTGCACCGGTTCGAGTCAACGTGTAGGTTCCGGCGCTGAGGACAATCGTGTCGCCGCCAAATCCGCTGTTGGCTTGAATGATCGCTTCTCGCAGCGAGAGGAAGCCGTCGCCGCTGTTCACGACATCTGAGTATGTTGTCACGGTAATGGTAGCGAGTTTTCCTTGCCAGGCTTGCTGGATCGCTTCGCTGAAGGCGACATCGGACTCGATCACTCCGACATGGTATTCCAATACCCAGTTCGCTCCCCATTGGCTGTGACCAGTATCATCGATGCTCGCAGCCACATCGGCCCCCGTTAATGCGCTGATGGCATCTACTAAGTCTCGTCCCGATGAATAACTTGCGAGGTCACATCCGTAGATCAAGATGTCGGCATCCGCGGCAAGCGATGAATGCCAGCGAGCAAGCTGCCCAGCGTATCCTGCGATATGATCGCTGTTTAACCATGTTTGCCCTAGCTGGATAGCACCATTTTCTCCATGGGAAACCAAGTGGATCGCGTCGATGTCCGTGTAACCTTCCAGGATCGCGCTGATCTGTTCGATGCCATCTCGATTGGCATCCATGAGATAGATTTCGAAATCGCGATCGCTGTCGGCATTCGCTAGAAGATCATCGAGCAGAGCCTGGTAGTTCGGCGTATTTGAATTGACGAAGACCAATTCAAGGCGTTTGGCGATGGTCGCCACGTCCTTGGTACCTACGGCTGCCTGCAAGCTTGACTCGATCGGTGAACTTGCGGCTGTCATCGCCTGGTGTTCTATGATCGATGCGGAATCGAGCGTCATCGTGGGAAACGGTGAAGCCGCCATCGAAAGTGAGTCGTCGATCGCGAGGCTCGCATCGACCATCGGCATCGCGCTCATCAGAATCCGGTCTTCGAGCAACTCAGCATCGATAGCCGAAAAGCGTCGCGGCGCGACTTTGATGACTTTCCGAAAGGTATTGAGAAAATTGCGCATCGGGGACCTAACTTCGTGGCAGACTCATCCACGC
>JANPLJ010001124.1:0-1681 GCA_031426475.1 Pirellulaceae bacterium
GCAATGAATTCCCGGCGTGATCGACCGAAAGGATCCTCCGTCCAAGGCTCCAATCTTTCAACCCATGTAAAAAATGGTGAGACAACTTTTTGGATTTGCTCCCAATAGGAACGGTTGTCGCTCTGCAGGAAAAGCTGGCCGCCGACCATCAACGATTGATGGAGCAACCGAACGAAAGCTGGAGAGAGCAATCGACGATGTTGGTCACGCGCCTCCTTGAAAGGCTGCGGATGATAGATGTGGATCTCAGACATCGAATTCTGAGCCACAAAATGTTCTAGAAATTGATAGCCATCGCAGACCACAAAACGCAAGTTCGAAAGCCCACGCTGATTCCCTCGACGCGTAGCGTATCGAATCACGACGGGCAGCATGTCGATACCGATATGATCAAACGATGGTCGACGGACCGCGGAAGATATCGCAAATCGCCCGTTACCGCAACCAATATCGAGAACCAAAGGTGCAGTGCGCCCAAATACGGTCGACCAATCGATCGGACTAGGCGGCGGAAGACGTTTGATGGCGGTTTGCACCCATTCGGAACTCGGCAGAATTGGGCCTGGAATGGGAACTCCCAGTTCGTACTCGATTTTGCCTTCCGGCGTTTCGCGAAAATCCGCAGAATTTGTAGGCTCTCTATTCATTCGTCGACTATTTTCATAAGGATTGCACGCTTGCGAGTCAGTGCGAGTATCCTAGCCGAAGTCGTCAGAGTTTGGACGAAGTGACGACGTCATTTTAGTCGATCATCCTCCGAAGTCTTACGACATCGGCTACGAATTGAGACCCCTTATTCGATTGAATGTCAGATGTTCGCCCAATTTCTTGAATTTGTCGCCTCTACGCCTTTGCCGTTTCTAGTTCTGTTAATTGTCATTAGCGGAATTTTCATCTGGGCCTGCCTTTTTATACTCTTGCGATATCTTCTCGCGTATCGAAAGTTGACCAACGACGAACGCACGAAAATGATCGAAGCAGGGCAATCGAGCGACCTCTTAAAGTCCTTCGATAGCGAATCCCGAAGAAATCGATTTTTATCGATCTCGCTCGGACTTTGTGTTCCTTGCACAGCGCTGTGTGGGGCGACGTGGGTGTCGATCTGGACAAAAGATCAATTCGCCATCTCACTTGTCGTATGGATCTGTGCCGTGATTGCGTGCGTGGCTTCGACGATCTGTGCGACGATCGTCATGGTACGGCAATATGATCTAGATTAGCCCGCCGCTCAAAAAATCGCGATCCAGATCGGATGTTACTAGGAAGCTAAACCTTGCGGCGATGGGGACAAGCCTGGGGTGTCAGACGTTCGGTACTGCGTCGGTTTTCGTTTTGCGCAAATTTTCATCCCGAAGGGATGCTAAGATATTAGCCGGTGGTTGAGCGAAGCGACACCATGGTTGAGCGAAGCGACACCACCGGAAACAATGGGCAAAGGGGTTCCGATCCTGAAAGGATCGAAGCATCTTCGACCCTTCCAGGGTCGTTCGCTCGTCGTTGAGTATCCGGGGGTGCGCCGCTTTGCGGCGACCCCCGGCTAATGTCTTGGTATCCCTTCGGGATGGCCCCCACTTTTATTAGCGACACCATTCCAGATCATCCCAATGGTACGTTTTGTGATAATCAATAATGGACGAATAGCAAACTGCGGCGCTGGTATTCGGAACATCATCTATAAAAC
>JANPLJ010001125.1:0-1896 GCA_031426475.1 Pirellulaceae bacterium
AGATGAGCTGTAATGGCGTGGACATAAGTGGAGTAGTGAGCCGACGGCGCTAGCCCGGATTATTCATGGCCCGTAGCCACGTTCGCCAGAACGAGGTGAACCGCTTTGAGTTACAGCCACATTCTGGCGAACGTAGCTACGACAGTCTGTTTTTTCGGATTACGGTATTAGTGCATAGCCAGTTAGGGCGTTACTCCCAGTTCGCGCTCGATGTGCTCGAGCCTAGCTGAGAGTTGTGCCACGGCGGCACGCAACTCTTCGATTTCCGAGGATCGCTCGGCAGTTGTGGGTGCGGTACGAGGGCTTTCTATCGGGGCAGGTCGCACTGGACTTGGAGTCGATGTTTGGACCGGCAATTCCTCTTCCTCTTCTTCGTCGCTGGTGAGGACGCCACCTGCCGCAACTTTCTTCCGTAGTTGCTCTAGTTCCCATTCAGGATAGATATTGTGCGATACGATTTGACCGCGGCCGGAGGGCGTCAGTTTGACGACCAGCTTTCTCGATTCCAGTTCTTCAAGGAGTCTTTGGAGTTCGCCGAGATCGGCAATCGGTTCTAGTCGCGAAGCCCGCGTCCGCAACTCGCCGACGGTTTGCTCGCCTCGAAGTAGTAGTTCGGTCATGACCGCGGCTTCGACTTTGCTTAGCCCTAGCCATTGATAAGCATAATGACGAACTTTCTCGACGCGACCGTTTCCTTGGACGAGCGTAACGGCGCTTAGAGTTCGGAGTTCGTCGACGGTTTGTTCCACTTGTTCAGTACTATAGTTGTTGATCGGCATTCGATTCGATTTTTGATTGCAGCCGGTAGTCAATGCAGCAAACGTCATCGGATAGGCATCGGGCGTCGTCTTGGATTTTTCCATCAACGTCCCAAGCACGCGTCGTTGCCTCGCACTGAGCGGAGTCCAAGCGGGGCTACCATCGGTTGAGTTTGTTTCGCTCATGTTGGTTTCGTCATTTCTAAGGAGTGAGGTGTCCTATGTATCGCTTTTTTCGAGTTGCCGAACGAGCCCACGATCCATCCGCAATGCCTGGGCGAGTTGATCGAGGTAGGCACGATCGACGGGTATCGATTCGTCGAGCAACATCGACGAAGTCAAATACAGTTAATCCGCCAGCGATTGCACCTTTGCCAAGTCCCGCGAGCATTCGATCTCGCTCGGGTCCCGATTCTGGAATGCCAAACTTGTTCTCGGCAAGTTCCTGCGTCTTTTTTGCGAGCTCTTTTCCAGAACTCAAAAGCTGATCCACGAACACTTTTGCGTCAAACATTACGTTCTCTCCCACGATTGCGAAGACGACCGAACAACGGGCGATTCATCACCAAGATACCGCCTCAAGGACTCGATGGGCACTCCACATCAAGAATGAATTCGACCGAGGACATTCGCTTCATACCTCCGAGATTTGGGGGCTTTCCAATCGGGAGTGCGACGCTCCGGCGGAGCCCCGTTTGGATTTCATGCGTTTTGCGCCGTTCGACTCGGCAGGAGCCTCGTCCCACCGCTCTAAACATCTTTGCCATGTGTTTAACCAATCAATTCATTGATAAGGAGGGTGATGCCGCTTCATACCTCACAAGTATTCCGATCACTCTTGCATAATCTCGTCGAGCATGTCGCTTCTAGCGAACGGATTTAATCATCAGTCCCAACGGGACGACCCTATGTAAGCCCAGGGTGAAGCGCAAAGGCGAAGCCTTGTAGCGCAACCCTGGGTGGTATCACAGCGAGTCTATAGCCCCAACGGGGCGACCCTAAATTCAGCTTCTCTCGGTAGGGCCGCCCCATTCGGGGCTCTCGCCGGAGATGCGGATAGTTCCCCAGGGTTGCGCTTCGCCGCATTGCGGCTTCGCTCCACCCTGGGCTAACATAGCGCCGTCCCGTTGGGACTTTG
>JANPLJ010001126.1:0-2415 GCA_031426475.1 Pirellulaceae bacterium
AGACCTCCATCCTCCGATCGCAATCGTGAGACAATAAAGTCAGCGCATCGCTGAGCCGCAACCAAATAACGTGGCTCATTCAAGACAATCCCCGCCTCGGCAAATGCAGAGATCATCAGTGCATTCCACGAAACCAGCACCTTGTCATCACGAAGCGGTCGAATGCGAGCCTCTCGAGCTTCAAGCAATTTCTGGCGGTAGCTTGCTAACTCTCCTCGAACACGTTCTTCCGTTTGGCCAACTCGTTTGGCAAAGGCTTCGATTTCCTGCGGAAGGTAAAGAATATTGTGCCCTTCAAAATTCCCCGACTTCGTCACACCGTGCGCTTCGCAAAACGTTCTCGCCGTTTCGTCGCCTAAGATTTTCTCGATTTCAGTTTGGCTCCAGACGTAGAACTTCCCTTCTTCACCTTCGCTGTCCGCATCTTCGGCACTATAAAAGCCAAAATGAGAATCGGTCATGTCGCGCAGCACATAGTCAAGCGTCTCACGTACGACATTGGCGTAGTTTGGATTCTGAGTGAGGCGATATCCGTCGAGGTAAGCTGCTACGAGTAACGCGTTGTCGTAGAGCATCTTTTCAAAATGAGGTACCAACCAGCGATCATCGACGCTGTATCGTGCAAAGCCACCTCCGAGATGATCGTAGATTCCACCTGCCGCCATGCAGTCAAGCGTTTTCGTAATAGCGTTTATTCGGTCGGGTTTTGGATCGATCGATTGTCGGCGCATCAAGAGCCTGAGATCGATGGCGTGCGGGAACTTCGGAGCACTTCCGAATCCGCCATGGTTTGGATCGAACAACTCCAATAGCGTCCTATCGGCTTTTTCGAGGATCGTCGCCGCAACCTTGGAATCGAGCGTTCCATTGCTGGAGTTCGCAGTGGACCCGATCGACTTTTGAAGATGACCGACCAACTCTTCCGACTGATCAAGTATCGCTTGTCGTTTGGTTTTCCACGCGTCAACAACCGACATCAGCACATTTGCGAAGCCTGGCCGCCCCCAACGATTCTCTGGTGGCCAATATGTGCCACCATAAAATGGCTTCGTAGAAGGAGTCAGAAATACACTCATCGGCCAACCACCCGACCCAGTCAACATCTGCACGACTTGCATGTAGATTTGATCTAAATCAGGTCGCTGTTCGCGATCGACTTTGATCGACACAAAGTGCTCGTTCAAAATCGCCGCGATGTGCGGGTTCTCAAAGCTCTCATGCTCCATCACATGACACCAGTGACAGGCAGAATACCCGACAGACAAGAAGATCGGTTTATCTTCCTGCGTGGCTTTCTGCAACGCTTCAGCACCCCACGGGTACCAATCGACCGGATTGTGTTGGTGCTGAAGCAAATACGGGCTCGTCGAACCGGCTAATCGATTCAGCATAGGATTGCTTCGGCTACGGAGATGATTTGCGTCACAGACTAGAAGCCTATGCCGCATTTTTTATATGGCAAACCTCTAGGCGTGCAATAGACCTTGGATGGCAGCCAAGGCAGCCGAGTAATTTGGCTCTTGGGTCACTTCGGGAACGATCTCCCCATAGACAACCTTGCCATCAGCATCCAAGACAAAGACCGCGCGGGCCAATAGCTTTAGCTCGTCGATCATCAGCCCCCAGCTTTGACCGAACGCACCGGTTTGATAATCGCTACCAGATTTGAGCCCCTTGATATCTTCAGCACCGCAAAAACGATTCATGGCGAACGGCAAATCGCGGCTGACTGTCACGGCGTTGATCTTACCGCTGAGCGAACCGAGATCTTGATTGAAGCGTTTTGTCTGGATCTGGCAAACGCCGGTATCCAACGAAGGAACAACGCTGATCAAAGTAGGCTTACCTTTGAGGTCCGCTAGCTTCCAAGTTTTCAGACCGCCTTCGAAATAGTGAATCGTAAAATCAGGAGCCGGTTGACCTACTTTGAGTTCGTCTCCCAAAAGAGTCATTGGCGTTCCCTTGAACGTAATTGCAGCCGGTCGGGCCATCGTAAAGTTCCTTTCGTAGTTGAGCTTTGCTAGTTTAAATACCGTTGTATAGTCGTTGTATCGTAGCGGACGGGTCGAAAATACGGTAGGCACCCGAAAAGCGAACGCTCCGCAGGATCGCGGTTTATTCAGCGCTGTAGAAAAAGGCTGCCGTGGCCGTGAATCCATGAAGGAAGCTTTGGCTGCCCACCGGCCCGAATTCGCCGGCTGCGAAAAAGCCAGCCAGTGGAACTTGGGGGAAATAGCGATCGAACACCAAAGCGTCGTGATGTGGAGCTCGAAACATATTCGACCCACGACCATTGCAGGTGAACATTAAAGCCCCGAGAGGTGTTCCTCGCTTCAGTCGAACACGATTAAAGGCCGCTTGCAAATCTGCGTCTGCTGTCTCGGAGTCGCGGACATGGAACTGAACGGTTTGGCC
>JANPLJ010001127.1:0-5947 GCA_031426475.1 Pirellulaceae bacterium
CTGCCAATCCATTTCGACCGGCAAAGGGAGGGGCTCGAACAACCAACGTCGTAAACCAAAGGTTTCCAGACGCTGGCGAATTACCAGCCCACCTAGCAATCGATCCCACGAAGATTCCGATGACGTGTCCGATACCGGCGAACTCACGGTCTTCTCCGAGATCGCGGCGATCAGCTCACTCGAGACGTCGATTGAAGAATGCCCTATCAGCCACCACAAAGCGCTATGCGTTACGGTACAGTCGACGGACAGTCCTGATTGAAGAGATTCACGGGACGGTTCGCGGTGAATGTGTGCTAAAATTTGAGCTGCTCGCCGACGCCACTGCCCCGCAACTTTCGGGTCACCACCTTCGACTACAAGTCTTCCATCCAAAACGGCGTCGATTGCATCATCGGGCAATTTCCGAACGGATTCAAGCCACTCTCTGGACGACCAGCTTTCCCACGGGCAAGGCTTGCACAAAACGGATGCCAGCGACTCGAGCTGGTCCTGAGTGAAATCGGCATTTTGCGTTCCCGATGCGCGAATCGTAGGCGGCGGCTCCACCTCCAACTGGCCGGCGTAGTGGATTCGATAGAGTGCACCCGACGTCCCGCGACCACCAACACACACCAGTAAACTGCCATTTGGCTCAATGCAAATATCGGTCGGCGCAAAACCAGCCGTTCCCGTTGCTTGCATAAAAGTTTCGGCCATGAACCTGCTTGGCCTGCTCGTTGATGCACTCGCATCTACTGGTTGCGGATAGACCGCAATCACTCGTCCAAACGTCCAATCCAATACAAAGGCGGCTTCGCGATATTTTTCCGGGAAAGCGTGGTGATGATAGACAGCAACCCCCGTCGGCGAACCTCGTCCTAACTTTGAAATCACTTGAGGCATCGTGACTCGATAATCCATATCGAACCAAGCGGAATCGACCCAACCTGCGTCTGAACCAGGCGAAATCACCATAACTCGTGTGGGACGATACCAAGGCAACGATACTTCCCGCTCTTCGTCGCTGTCGTACGTTACGATCTGACCACTGGCTAGAAAATCAAAATCATAGGCATTCCGAAGGCCATGAGCCCAAACGCCGCGTTGCGAAAAATCTGGACTGATTCGCCAGATCGTGCCGGCTCGGGCTTTTTTTACAGCCGCGTTGCGGTCATTATCAAGCTTTTGGATGTCGCCAGCGTAATTGCCAACAATCAAATACCAATAGCCGTCAGGCCCGCGTCGAATCGCATGCGCGTCGTGCTCTCCCCCCGTCGGTAAAGCTAGCAGCTGAACAGGTGCGGTATCGCCGATGAGGTCGCCATCGGTATCGTCTGAGCGCCAAAGCCCTTTGTCACCAACCCAGTAAACAGAACCGTCTTCGGCCCATAGCCCTTGAGCACCCTGTAACGGCAAGTTCGTCCACGTCACGAATCGGTCGAAATTCCCATCTTGATCATCATCAATCAACGTTCGAATGTAGCCGGGACCGGATACAACCGGACGTCCCCGACTGTCTGTCGTCATTGTAAAGGCATCATGAACGAGACTATCGTTTGCAACCAAGGTTGCAATGAATCCGTCTGGTACCGACATTTCGGCCCCCCAAACAGGATCAGGTACAACGACGCCCAAGACGATTGCGATTGGCAGCAATCTTGAAAGAAAAGAACCGATCCAAACCGCCCCAATCACGGCGAAACCTCGTATATCTTGGAGTATTGTTGCAATTTGCTAGTCGCGAGATCGAAAAAACATCCACACGAAGGATCGAATCGAAAATATACCCGATCATTTATCGAAACAGCAACTGGTAGCAGCGGAAGTCGAGAGGTTTAACCACAATTATTGTGATCAAAGAATCGTGCTAGATAGCATCCGTCGCGGAGGCAAGAAACGAGCAGGTCGCCATCTATAGGTCGTAAAGCTCAGGATCGACATTGGGCGGTTCAATATACCGCCTTAGCCGCCCTTTAACGCCGCCGGACTCACCGAACATTGGTCCATCCACATCCAAGACATCGCCCATCTCTTCTTCGATCTTGTCGGGATCCTCGCCAGCCTCCATTCGTCGCATTGCTTCCAACATCGCTCCACTCGGTTGCATTCCAGTCGTATCGAAGATTTTTCGCATCATCTCAGCCATCTGCCGAGGGTTCTCGCTTCCACCTTCTCCATCATCGCCAAAGGTCGCTGACATTTCAGTCATCAATTTTTCCATTTGAGCTTCATTCATATGCTCGAATGGATCTCTCTCGGACGAAGAAGGCTCTGAAAGACCTTTTGAGATAGCAAAACGAGATATTTGCTTCTCTAGCTTCTTCGCACCGCACTTCGGGCATTTCGGTACGGCATTCGACGACGACGAACGCGCGAAAAAACTGTAGACCGTATGGCAAGGTCGGCAATAAAACTCGTAGATTGGCATGAATCGCTTAAACGAGTGCCCATGGGGCCGCACGTTGGGGCTAGAAGGAATATATAAAGTGAATTGGATATAGTGCGTCTTCCAACTATTGACTTTGGGTTTCAATTCGTAGCCGATGTCGTAAGACATTGGAGGAAGCGCAGTAAACATCGCCTTTCGCGCTGCGTCCGAATTCTGACGAATTCGGCTACCCACCCTAAAATCTAAGTTGGATCAAGCACTAGTCGCGTATTGACGCTCACGCGACTAGAACGACGATTATACGGTATGAGGCCAGCGAAACTGGAAGCGTGTTAAGAAATTAGTAGACTTTAGCGGCACGTGTCGAAGCCTGTTCGTTCGAATAGCCTGCGCGCTACAGAGATCCCATCCTTAACCCATCTTTACCATGGAAGGCCGGTTCGACGGTCGACAAATCGAGGTGATAATCGCGTCTCCAAATCGAACTCGAAGCTTGTCATCGAGCTCGATAGCTTCATCTTGACTTTCAACGATCGCGTAAACTGTCGGCCCCCAACTGGTTTGGCCCGTTCCCTTCACGCCCAGCTCTCGAATCGCTTCCACCATCTCGGCAACCGCATTGTCTCGGTAGACGCCGCCTTGTACGGCACGAAATAATTCGCCACCGTAACGACCGTATTGATACAAAGCTTCTCCAAATCGTTGAAGGTCATGGGTTTGGATCGCTGGTATCATCTCTCTTTGAACGAGGTCAATCATCGATAAACGGCTTGCGTTTGGCTGTGCACAGCGTTGAAAGTAGTCTGTTTCGCATGTCCCGCTAATCGTGGACGAAGACGCCGAGCGAACCAACAAGACTCGCCAAGCTTCGGGAGTCGCAATCCGATCGACAGTACGACGACTTCCAATCTCGGTAGGCATTCCGTGATCAAAAATAAAACCGCCCATCAGATGGCTTGCTAGTCCCACGTAGGACCTCGCGCCTCGTCCGCTAGCTTTGGCAAGCTGACCAAGCGGATTCCCATCGCGCGCCCCGACAGTTTTCCAAATGTCGCTCGCTGTCATCGTCGACGTCGACGAATTGAAAGCAAAACCGGATTGGATCGCCGCAACAAGGGTTGCAACGCAACAAGCTAACTGTGTTCCGCTGCCAAGACCGACATGAGCCAGTGGAGGCTTCTCAATTCGCAACGTATACGAGGCAAAAGCCTCAGAGCCAATTTCAGAATCATACTCCTTTGCACTACACCATCCATGTTCCGCTCTGCTTAATACCGCATCAATGCGTTCTTTCCACGGACTATCGCATTCGACGTGCCACCGTAGTCTGTTACTGGACTCACGCCACGTTTGCTGGATACTCAATTGAGTCGAAGGCTCGTCGAGCGTGATACCACATCCACCAAAAAGACTCGGTTGCCCAGGACAGATTTCCGTCAGACCGAAATGCAATCGAGCAGAACTCTCCACAACCATTCGATCGGATTTGATTCTATCTGAATCGGGTTCCATTCCAAAGTCGTTCACTGTCGAACTCCGTCTGCTTGCTCAATGTATTCAACCAAGAGCTCAAACGCATCGCGTTCCCGAATCCCTGCTGTCTTATCGACAAGGACTCTGTAGCGTGCGATTTCATTGGCGATAACTGTATGTTCGAGAATGTGCACTCGACTTGCCAAAATCGCCATCTCTACTACGGCATGTTTTGCGCGATTCCATCCAAAGAACGGTTTCGTTGTTCCATGATCTACGACCTCGCATCGTGCTACCGCGCGGGGCTGCGATGTATCCCATTCGGCAACTTTCAAGGCATACCAGTGACAGGCAGCCTCCAAGACAAAACCATCGTCCCCAAGTCTCTTGGCGGGATAGCGATTGGCTCGCCCTAGAACAGCCTCTGCAAGCAGCATAGAATCATCGACGATATGCACCACGCAATATCCCGACCGCTGCAGATTTGAAAACGTTGTCGACGATTGAAACGGTTTCAGCAACCAGGTTTCGAATCGTTCATCGACTTCTGGTCCCATCGGAGCGACATGCATCGAATCATCAGGCGACTTGGTTGTGATGATTGCTTCTAAGATCAAACGACTTCCAACGACCGTCATTTTAGAGCACCTTGCTTAGCACGGACAAAGTCGTTTCTTGGAAGTGCACCGGAAAACCGAAGCCCGCACACATCTAAGAAATTCAACAGTATCGAGTATCCAACATCGGTCAAGATGGACTCTGGATGAAATTGCACGCTCAAGAGCGGCCATTCTTTGTGCTCAACTCCCATGATCAGACCATCGCTCGTCCAAGCCGTTTTTTGTAGACATGCTGGTAAGCTCGTTTCCTCAATCATGAGCGAGTGATATCGTCCCGCCTCGAATGGTGACGGCAAACCTCGCATCAAGCGACTATTGGAATGATAAATCAAACTGCTTTGTCCGTGAACCGGACGCGGCGAGCGTACGATCCGCCCGCCCATGGCTTGACCAATCGTTTGGTGGCCAAGACAAACTCCCAAGATCGGGATACGTCCCGCAAACCTACGCACAACCTCTAATGAACAACCAGCTTCATCGGGCGTCTTCGGTCCCGGTGAGATGATGATTCCATCGCATTCGAGGCGTTCAATCGATTCGACATTGATCGCGTCGGATCGAACCACCAGCGTCTTTTGCCCTAATCTTTGTAAATACCGATCGAGGTTGTATACAAAACTATCGAAATTATCCAGCAGCAAAATCATGGGCACACACCGACGGATCAAACAGAATCTGTAAGGATTCTGTCATATCTGGAATTCGATCCATTGACAACGGGTGAGATGCCTTTCACCGCAGCAAACTTGTCTTGCTCGACGCGACCGCACGCAGAATCTGTTGAAGTTGTTCGGACTGAATTGGTTTCGTCAGGTAGCCGTTCATACCCGCCTCGCGGCATAAGTTGGCATGATGTTCGTCATGATGAGCCGTCATCGCATAGATAATAATCGGATTCTCGGTCGAGCGGATGACGCGAGTGGCTTCGATACCATCCATTTCTGGCATGTCCAGGTCCATCAAGCAGATATCAAAGGCTTCTTGCTCCACTTGATGAGTCGCCTGCAGTCCGTTTTCGACGACCGTTGCCGTATGTCCCAGCAATTCGAGCAAGCCAACTAAAACCATACGATTGATCTCACCGTCTTCTGCAACGAGGACACGCAAGGAACCGGTCGTTTTCGTTGGATCGGACGCGATCGACGCCTGGGTAGGAACCTCATGTTCGACATTTAATCTTCGCGGTGATGGCGAAAGTTCAACAAAGTGCCGCACGAGTTCCGATGGCATAATCGGTTTCGAGAGATTCGTTGCCCCTTCCAAAGCGACAGCGTCAGGGGAGTTAGCCAGCCATGTGACCAGGCCGACCAGTCGTGCTTGCGCTGCGAGTTCGCTCGCCTCGGGACCCGCCAAGATCGCTAGATCGAACAGTTGCAAATCGATCGTTGAACGATCTTGGAGCTCGCTCCAAACATCGATCACAACCGTATTTGCCCCCCTACTCTCAAGCAATCTCTCTAAACTTCGACGCGCAACAGGATGG
>JANPLJ010001128.1:0-3100 GCA_031426475.1 Pirellulaceae bacterium
CGCCGTTCGCGGTGTCTTCCACTGCTTCACCGAGACGCAGGAAGTCGGCCGCGAACCGCCAACGTTGCCGAAGCTAGCCAGATTATTCATGGCCCGTAGCCACGTTCGCCAGAACGTGGTGAATCGCTTTGAGTTACAGCCACGTTCTGGCGAACGTAGCTACGACGGTCTGTGCGAAACAGTCGCCTATTTGAACTCACCGGAAACCCCTAGCCCACGGCCGAGTTGATGCTGGCAGATTAGTTTACCCAGGGCGAAAGTCCAAATCGTCAATTGCGGAACGCTGCGGAAACAAACTTCCAAATCGCGCCGAATCGACTCGATATCACATGGACCTCGCAATCGGTTTTGTTCGCGGTAGATGACGGGCCATACACAGTTCCAGGTTCGATAGAACCACGGGGATGATGAAGTAGCTTGGTTCGCAAAAATCTTTTCGTGCAACGCCACAAGCGAAGGAATCGACTGCGCCCACGATGGAACTTCGATCTTAATGTTCGGTATGTTCGTTGTGCCTTTCGCAAGGTTCTTGATGGCGAAATCGACAGCTTTCGAAATTTTCTCTTCGATGGCAGTCCATTCGGGTCGGGCGACGACAAACCCGCCGATAAACTTCTTTGAAATCCACGACGGGTCGACGAAGCGAATCGTCCAGTCAGTTCGGTCCCAATCGGCGACACAGTCGAGCCAAAGCAAGCTCTCTTTTGACGGCGGTGCACCGGTTACCTTGAGCGGACGCCCCAAGCGAATCGCTTCATCGCGAAGAATCTGCGACCAGTCTTCTTGGTTGACGATCGCAACCATCGGAACTTGCTGCTGACGAATTCCGAGACTTTGAATCCAGTCGTCCAGCGAGTCCGTTCGATCGGACTCAGGACGTTCAAAGACGAATGCTTCCTCTTCATCGTCTTCAAAACGCCATTCTCCAAATTGAAAGGGAGTTGCCGCAAGCAGCGGTCGAAGCTCGACCGTACCGGTATAGTCCCAAAGTCGATTGGCGGCGTCGAGTTGCTCTTGCTCATTCCGTTGCATGCAGATGCAATCGATATCGTTCATTAAGGGCTTGATGCGCTGGGCCGCCGGATGTGCCGCCGATAAACTCAAGGCTTGCAACCATTTTTCCGTGAATTCTTTGGCGATCGGGGCTTTACCAGGACCGACGGACGGGGAGGTGGAGTTGGAGGTCATTGTTTCGCGGTTTCAGAGAGATTTTATGATTCAACGGTCGGATCAACGCTCGACTCCGTCCTGGCAGCTTCCCAGAAAACGGGTATTTAGTAAACGCCTGTCATCGTCGGCTTGCGATCGGTGAATCTGTAACGACAATGGTGGGGGCGGTAAAGAGCTACCCTATCAAACCACCGTAGGTGTTAGCAAGATCGCGAGAATTTTGGCAAAGATCGCGAATCGCTTCATTCCTATATATCTGACATTTTACTGGACACCCGAACTCATGAATCGCCTTAAAGTCCTTTGGATTCTCGTAGTTGTCATCATTCCATGCAAAACGATTGCTATGAACCGATTGCACGCGGACCACTGGCAGCAGTTCCGTGGGCCTAGTGGAGATGGAGCCGTAAGCAACCGGGCTTTGCCAACCGAATGGAATGAATCAAAGAATATCCGATGGTTCGCCAAGCTTCCGGGCCTTGGATGGTCGTCGCCAGTCGTGCTCCACGGTCGAATCTATCTGACCACGTCGATCGCTGAAAACGAAGATCCAAAACTTCTAACGGGTTCTCAGCATCTTCGGTTGGTTTGCTTGGACAGTCGCGATGGACGTGAGATTTTCAGTCGCGAGGTGCTGGCTCAAGATGAAAATGCTCCCAAAGTTCACAATAAGAATTCACATGCAAGCCCCACCCCGGTCATCGAAGGAGATCGGATCTATTTGCACTTTGGGCATCAAGGAACGGCGGCTACCGATCTAGAAGGCAACGTGTTGTGGACAAACCGAGACAATCCTTATCCGCCGACTCACGGCAATGGCTCGTCGCCAGTCATTGTCGGCGAATTGTTGATTTTAACTTGTGACGGAGGTGACGAACCGAGTACTTTAGCCCTGGACAAGAAAACGGGCAAACAGGTTTGGAAAACACTTCGCAACGCGGAAGCAGATAGAAAATTTTCGTTTTGTACCCCGAGTCTTTTTCAGATCGATGGCAAAGCTCAGTTGATCACGGCCGGGTCCAATATCGTTCAATCGCTCGATCCCGTCGATGGCAGTCTCATTTGGTCGGTGACCTATGATGGCTATTCGGTTGTTCCCAAGCCAATCATGAACCAGGGGCTCGTATTCATTTGCACAGGCTTCGGTCCGACGACGTTGCTCGCAATCGATCCTCGTGGGCGTGGCGATGTGACCGAATCGCACGTTCGTTGGAAGTACAAGAACCAAAGTGTTCCGAAGACTCCATCGTTAATCGCATACCGGGACCAAGTTATCATGTCGAGCGATCAAGGCGTGGGAGTTGCTGTCGACTGCAAGTCGGGCGAGGAAGTGTGGAAGAAGCGATTAGGCGGCAACTACTCGGCTTCTCCATTGCTCAATGGCGACGTTATTTATTTTCAAAGCGAACAAGGGGAAGCTACGGTAATGAAACTCGGCGATGAACCGCAGGAGATCGCAAAATGCTCATTGCCAGGAAGAATCTATGCCTCGTTCGCGATTGTCGATAATGATCTTTTGATTCGATCGGAAGATGGGCTATATCGCATCGGGAATTAAGTGACCTTGTGGCGTTCGATGCTTTAACCGACCGCAAACGGCATTGGTTTGCCTTCGACTCCGGCGATCAGATTGTTTGCAGCCATCAGGGCCATTTGGTTTCGAGCCTCGGTGGTGGCCGAACCAATATGAGGTAGAATCAAGCAAGAAGGATGGTTGCGAAGTGGACTTTGATCTGGAAGCGGCTCTGGGTCGGTAACATCGAGTCCGGCAGCAAAGAAATGTCGTTCACGCAAAGCCACATCCAACGCGTCTTGATCGATGATGCCTCCGCGCGAGGTATTCACGAGAACTGCTGTCGGCTTCATCTGGCGAAATTCCTCGCTTCCAAAGAGATGCTTGGTAGCGTCATTCAGGTCCGTGTGAATGCTG
>JANPLJ010001129.1:0-6405 GCA_031426475.1 Pirellulaceae bacterium
CGGGCTTTGCCCAGACTGGAATCTACGATCTAGTGCGGCTGTCCCAGATTTAGTTCGTTGACGCCACTCAGCTTGCCTGAGTGGTGAGGCGTTTGGCCACAGTAGGCCGGAACAAGCAGCAAGTTGCGTTCGTCAATTTGAGAAAGATAATCTGCGCTGTTCCGGCAATCGGAAACCTCGGTTTTGCCGGAACGGCGTCGCCAATGTTTTATTCAACATCTAAGTTTGCTAGCGACTTGTTCCGGCCTACTAAAAAGCGAGACGTCCTCCGAGGCCGAAGGGGTCGATTTGGGACAGTCGAACTACTGCTTTGTCCAACTTTATGTTTTGGATTTCAATTCGTAGCCGATGTCGTAAGACTTCGGAGGAAGTGCCGTAGACATCGCCTTTTGAGCTGCGTCCGAATTCCGACGAATTCGGCTACCCCAAAATCCAATCGGTCATTTCGGTCGATATTGAAATCGTGAGAATGACTCGAAATAAGAAATTTCGTTTGATTCTCAAAAGGCAAGTTCCGCATTTGATCGCGTTTCGATTATACTTCCTCATCCTGCACTCCCTTTCCCTCTTTCAATCCTGCCAAGGCACATCATGTCCGCCAAACAACGCACGCGTCGTAGTTTCCTGGTCCAGTCCGCGGGTACTGCCGCAGCCATCAGCGTTCCCTATTATTTTTCTGCACCTCGGACCCTGGCTGACGAGACGAAATCGAAGAACGATCGATTTTCGCTGGGCGTGATCGGAGCCGGGGGAATGGCCCTCGGAAACATGAAGGCGGCAGCAAGTTGGGTCGATGTGGTTGCGATCGCAGACGTGGATTCGCATCGACTCGAGGCCGCAAATAACACCATGAGCAAAGGCAAAGCGGACCTCTACGAAGATTATCGCAAGATCCTTGAGAGGAAGGATATCGATGTCATTCATATCGCAACTCCTGATCACTGGCATACCAAGCCGCTTATCGAAGCGATGTTGGCTGGTAAAGATGTTTACTGTGAGAAGCCACTGACGTTGACGATTGATGAGGGCAAGTTAATCCGCAAGATTCAGAAACAGACTGGGCGTGTTGTCCAGGTTGGCACCCAACAGCGAAGCACATTTCATCTTTTTGCGAAAGCGATCGCGATCGTCCAACAAGGGAGAATTGGCAAGATCAAACGGATTACCGTCGCAATCGGTGGAGCTCCGTCCAGCAAAGAAATTCCGATCGCCAACGTTCCGAAAGAGCTGAATTGGGATCGGTGGCTGGGACCAACTCCGAAGACCGATTATCGGGTAATGAAATTAGCCGAAAAAGAAGGTGACAAAGAAAAGAAGAAGGATGCGCGTCCAGCGACGAATGCTCATTACGAGTTCCGCTGGTGGTATGAGTACTCGGGAGGCAAGCTTACCGACTGGGGCGCTCATCACGTCGATATCGCTTCTTGGGCCCTCAATGTGAATGGACAAACTGGTAGCCCAATCTCGGTCGGCGGTACGGCGAAGCATCCCGTCGAGTTCAAGGATGGAGTTCCTCTACAACGCGATCGATTTAACACCGCGACGGAATTCCGATTCGATGTTCAGTATCCCGGCGGAACCGAATTGATCATTCGCAACGAAGCGAAAGATCTTGGTTTCGACAACGGAGTGATGATCGAAGGCGAGAAGGGGACCATCTTTGTTAACCGTGGCAAGATCACTGGAGCTCCCGTCGACGCGCTTCAGGACTCACCGTTGCCGGAAGACGCGATTCAAAAAGTCTACAAAGGACTTCCGATGGAAGAAAACGAGCGAAAAGCACATTGGGCTTGTTTTCTGAATTGCGTAAAGTCGCGGAAGGAACCGATTTCGGACGTTCATTCGCACATGCAGATGCTCAACATCTGTCACCTCGCAGGGATCTCTGCTCGTTTAGGCCGCTCAGTGAAATGGGACGGTGCGAACGAGCAGATCATCGGCGACGACCTGGCAAATTCGATGCTAGTGCGTCCTTATCGAACTGGTTACGAAATCGAAATGTAGCCGGATTCGTGCGAATCTGGAGGAAGCGCCAGCGACACTCGCACTCTATCCAAAGTCTGACGACTTCGGCTACGGGGTGGTACGCGTGTCAATCGGTCGACAATGCTACGTATCTCTGTCGCTCTCATTCAAATTACATCCCCTAGGACCCTACGATCGCCGATTCCAGATCATGCAGATCGAACAGCAGAGCAATGCAATCGCTATCCCGGCAAGCACATCGCTGGGATAGTGCGCTTGCGAGACAATCCGCTGCAAGCAAGCGAGCATTGCGAAAGTCGCGAAAAAAAACTTCCCGCGCGGATAGACAATCGACAGCCCGATAGCCAGGGCTACCGCTGTTGCCGAATGGCCTGACGGGAAGCTGCGCTGGGTAGAATCCCAGAACGATCCATGGAATAGTGGCAACCAGCTCGCTGGGCCATCGACGGTATCGCCCGAATGCGGGCGGACTCTTGAGAAGACATACTTCAAGCTGTTCGCGGCGAGGCTTGATATCAAAGTGATTCCGCCTGCAAATACGATCGTTCGTCTTCGTTCGATATCGATCCACCAAACGGTTGCGAGAATCGCGAGAACGCTTGGCCCGTGCGCAAAGACTTCGGAAATTTGAATCGCTTTATTGATGTCTCCGGGGAGCTTCATTCCGGCGAGCCGCTTCGACAGGTCGGTATCACCAAACCACATGCACGGAGCAATTGCCAATCCAACGGCCAGCCCAGCCAAGCCCATGCTGCTTGGACGTAAGTTTCCACCGGTTCTTTTCGTGGCCATTCGTTGAATGTCGGACGATCTGTTCACAGGGCCAGTATTTCATTCACGAGCGAGATGAAAAAGATCGTTATGAAGCGCCTCAAAGAAATCGGGGAGACTTCCGAGGACATCTAGACCACCGAGCAATTCCGCTTCGCTCATCCAGTGCACTTCGGATACTTCATCGGGGCTCGGAACGGGAAGAATTTCTGGCGAAGACCTCTCGATGTGCATCCATTCGAGCTTCGTTCCCCAACGAGTTACCGAAGACCAAAGGTGTTTGCGGACTCGGATGGGAAGCGACAGTTCTTCCTGCATTTCCCGGATAATCGCCTGTTCGAAGCTTTCGTTGACTTCGATATGGCCGCCGGGGAAGCAAAGCAGGCCCGGGGCGCGAACTTTCATCGATCGGCGGATGACTAAGAAGCGATTTGCCTCATATACTACACCGACGACCCCATGGCGGGGTGACGAAACGTTATCTTGAGCCATTCTTCAGTCCCTCGCAGCGACCATTCCATCAAGCCTTAGCTTCAAATCTAGTCTCTATGTCAACGCGACCCGCATCCGATTCGACTCACCGCCGATTTGCGGAGAATATCGTGCGGCAAATTGTCGAGCAACATCATATCGCTTATTTTGCCGGCGGTTGCGTCCGAGACGATTTGTTAGGCATTCAGCCAGCGGACTACGATATTGCGACCTCTGCGACCCCTGAACAAGTCCGGTCCATCTTCGGCCCCCACCGAACATTGCTAGTCGGGGCGGCTTTTGGCGTCATTTGTGTCCATCAACGGATCGACGGTGTGCTCTACCAAGCGGAGGTTGCTACGTTTCGAAGTGATGGTGAATACTCCGATGGTCGTCGTCCTGACCGGGTCGACTATACGACTCCAGAACTCGACGCCCAACGACGGGATTTCACCATTAACGGGTTGTTTTTCGATCCATTGACAAAAGAAGTAATCGATTTCGTAGGCGGACAAGAAGATTTGGCAAATCGGGTTTTGCGAGCAATCGGTGATCCGCACGCTCGATTCTCGGAAGATAAGTTGCGTTTGCTGAGAGCTGTCCGAATCGCGGCTCGATTCTCGATGGACATCGAAGCAGTGACACTAAACGCGATTGTCGAAATGGCTAGCGAAATCAGCGTGGTCAGTCCCGAGCGGATTGCTGCTGAAATGCGCAAAATGCTCGAGCATCCTCATCGCGCGTCCGCAGTACGCCTTCTCTACGAATTCCAACTTTTGGAATCTGTCTTTTTGGACTTCGCCAAGCCGCTCGCTGATCCGATGCTGTTACAAAAAACGCTAGCACGGTTGGAGGCGATAGCGGAGCCCGATTTCGTCGCTTCACTTGCGGTGCTAAGTTACGCATCCCTCGAGTCGTTGGAATTAAGCCAACGCATATCCGCGGCCAGGCACTTGGTCGATCATCTAAAAATACAATGGCGACTATCGAACGATGATGCGGCTGGACTGGAATTCACTCTGCTCAACGCACATGTTTTCTTCTCCGCAGATCGAGCGAAATGGTCCATCCTCCAGCCTTTGTTGGTGTCGCCCCACGTTCGAAATGCGTTGACGTTTACCAGTTCCGTCCTTCGTGTAGAGCACGGTCATGACAAGCTCCTCGAGCGATGTCGAGCGTCGTTGATGTTGCCGCGGATCGAATTGGATCCTGCACCGCTTGTCGACGGCCAACTTCTGATATCGCTTGGACTACCGACTGGTCCCGTGTACGCTCGGCTGATAAAATTGGGCCGTTCCGCCCAACTGGATGGCGAGCTTCGCACTCGCGACGAAGCCATCGAGTGGGTTCGAAAACAATGACTAGGTGTTCACGTTATGGCCCAGAAACGCAATATACGATTGGCCACGCTCGATGATGTGGCTGCTGAAGTAGAACGCCTTCATCGGTCTGGATACCAAAAGGCTGGAAACTGGAACCTCTCCCAAGTTTGCGAGCATCTTTCGGATTGGATGACATATCCCATGGATGGTTTTCCAAAGATGCCGATCGCAGTCAAACTTTTGCTCGGTGCTATGCGTACGTTTCGCGGCAAGGCGATGTTAAAAAAAATCATCGAAGACCAATCGATGGCTTCCGGGCAACCGACCGCCCCCGAGTCGATCCATCCCGAAACGGGCGATGAGCATGCTTCGGTAGAACGATTGCTAGCTACCATACGAACGCTTGAAGAGCATCGGGGTACCATACACCCGTCGCCGCTCTTCGGCGCATTGACCCGTCAGGAGCTTATCGCATTGCAGATGGCTCATTGCAATCATCATCTCAATTTTCTCATACCGAAAGAAGCGTCGTGAATTCAGCTACGACGATCCCGAATTTCTTCCGTGTTCGCCAAAAGTTCGCGAGGCCACGCGTTGAGAGTATCGAAATCGCGGTCAAATCGGCGATACAACATTCGCGGATCGCATCCCGGCTCGAACCAAACCAAACCCTCGCCATCACTGTAGGTTCGCGCGGGATCGCCAATATTGCTGAGATCACAAAACAGCTTGTCTACCAAATCAAATCGCTCGGTGGCTTGCCGTTTATTGTTCCCGCGATGGGCTCTCACGGTGGCGGAACCGCTCAAGGGCAATTGGGGGTGCTCGCTCAGTATGGCGTCACGCCGCAATCGGTCGGATGCGAGATTCGATCGAGCATGGACACTATTCAAGTCTGCCAAGCGAAAGAAGGGTTTCCGGTCCATTTTGATAAGCACGCGTTCGATGCCGATCATGTTTTGGTCGTGAATCGAGTCAAACCACATACTCGATTTTTTGGATCGGTCGAAAGTGGACTGATGAAGATGATGCTGATTGGGCTAGGGAAGCACGCCGGAGCGCTCGTATACCATCGTGTCATTCAAACACATACTTTCGATCAGATTGTCCATAGTGTCGCACGAGAAGTCATTTCTCGCTGCAATATTATCGGCGGGATCGCGATTCTCGAGAATGGGTACGAAGAAACGGCGGAAATTGTCGGCGTTGAACCTGAAGCGATCGCAACGATCGAGCCTCAGCTGCTCCATCGTGTTCGAAAATTGCTTCCCAGTCTCCCGTTTGATCATGCGGAACTATTGATTCTCGATGCGATCGGAAAGAACTTGAGTGGTTCAGGCATGGATACGAACATTGTGGGACGCAAGTCCAACGATTCGTCGGCGATCGGCGATGAGGTTCCCAAAATTCACCATATCTATGTTCGCTCGCTGAGCCACGAGACCGAGGGGAACGCGGCCGGAATCGGAATTGCCGAGCTGTGTCATCGCCGAGTGCTCGAACAGGTCGACATGAAGAAGACCCGCATCAATTGCATGACCGCCGGCCATATTGCCGTGGCGATGCTTCCCGTCGACTTCCCAAATGATCGTGAAGCGATCACCGCGGCGATCGCGATGGGGGGATGGGGGCGAGACGAAGACTATCCGGCGATGTGGATTCCCAATACGCTGCATATTGAGGAAGTCGAGTGCAGTCAAGTGTATTGGAATCAAGCCCGCCAAAATTCATCGCTCGAAATCGTCCATCAACCACGCCCGCTCCTATTCGAGTCCAACGGAGATTTGCGAGACGCTTTTCATTAGTTGGGTAATTTGAATCACCACACGCCATCCAACGAGATTCTAATCGTTCG
>JANPLJ010001130.1:0-2834 GCA_031426475.1 Pirellulaceae bacterium
CATCTTTATTCTTGGAATCATTGGATTGTATCTGGGGAGAGTCTTCTTGCAGGTAAAAGATCGCCCCGTGTATATCATTCAGGACAAGGAAAATTTTGGTGAACATTAAGCATCGTCCTTGGGACTCTCGCTTTTTTGGAATCGATGTCGGCGAGTTATCGGTTGCGAAGTGGGTGCCTGCTGTCTCGCAAATCATTTCCGAACCGTCGATTCCAGACTTGATATATCTTCGCATTATCGAGTGTGACGAGGAAAGCCTCGTTCGGTTGAAGCAGTTGTCATCAAACTGGGTGAATCAAATCACTTTTGAAAAACCGTTGCGCGGTGATACCGCTACCGTTGCGAAGGTGGAGATCGTTGCGCCGTCTGCCATCTCAGAAGACTTGATTTCCTTGGCGATCTTGGCTGGTGGGCATTCTCGTTTTAGTAATGATCCAAGATTAGAAGCGTTCTTTGAGCCGTTGTATCGAGAATGGCTTGTCAAATCGTTCACCGGCGAGTTGGCAGATAAAGTACTGACCTATCGAGTAGGTGAAAAAGACTGCGGCTTGGTTACGATTTCCGTGGATTCCAATAAAGCGGCGTCGATCGGCCTACTCTCCGTAAGCCCAGAGGTCAGAGGAAAAGGAATTGCCTCGGCGATTCTGAAGGCAGCGGAGTCTTGGGCGGCTCAGAATGATGCATTGTCGATGAGCATTGTGACGCAAATGTCGAATAGTGCAGCCGTTAAGTTTTACCAAAAGGAGGAATATTCGATCGTTCACTCCGAGCATATATTTCATTTGTGGAAGGAGGATGTAAAACGTGCAAACCCCGTTTAACAAGCCGTTCGTTGTTGGAAAAGAGCTGTACTACATTGCTCAAGCAGTGCTGAAAGGGCAATTGGCTGGGAACGGTTTTTACACGAAGGCGTGCCAGCGATGGATCGAGCAGCAGTTTGGGATTCGGAAAGCCTTGTTGGCGCATTCGGGGACTGCGGCTCTTGAGATGGCCGCGTTGTTAACGGATATTGAACCAGGTGACGAATTCATTGTTCCGTCCTACACCTTCGTATCAACAGCCAACGCGTTTGTGCTTCGCGGTGGTGTTCCCGTTTGGTGCGACATTCGCGAAGACACGTTGAACATGGACGAGTCGAAGCTTGAGTCGCTGATTACGCCGAAGACCAAAGCCATTGTGCCGGTGCACTACGCTGGTGTCGCATGTGAAATGGATACGATCATGAAAGTCGCCAACGACAATAATCTGTTGGTGGTCGAAGACGCCGCTCAGGCCGTCAACGCTTTCTACAAAGGTCGGGCATTAGGTGGAATTGGGCATCTGGGCTGCTATAGCTTTCACGAGACCAAAAACTATATCTCTGGAGAAGGCGGAGCGTTGCTGGTTAACGATCAACGATTCGAAGAGCGAGCAGAAATCATCTGGGAAAAAGGAACCAACCGAAGTCAGTTTTTTCGTGGCGAAGTCGACAAGTATACGTGGGTCGATGTGGGCTCTAGTTTTCTTCCCTCGGAGCTGATCGCGGCATTTCTGTTCGCACAATTGGAAGATGCCGAGAGCATCAACAGGCGGCGTCTAGAAATCTGGGAACGATACTACCAAGGGCTCGCGGATCTCGAAGACCAAGGAAAACTTCGGCGTCCGATAAAGAAACAAGACCTTCAACACAACGGGCACATGTTCTATATCCTCTTGAATAACGGAAAAGAACGTGAGTCGCTTATCGGGTTTTTGAAATCGCAAGGCGTCCATTCGGTCTTTCACTACGTCCCGCTCCACAGCGCTCCGATGGCGACCAAGCTGGGGCTGAAAACCGTTCAGCTGCCAGTCACCGATCGCGTTTCCGAGCAACTGCTCCGCCTGCCATGCTACTTTGGGCTCGAAACCGACATGCAGTTTCGGATCATCCAGCTCTTGCATGACTTCTTTTCAAAATCATGATCCGTTTCTCAGCGGCTAAGTCAAACGCCCTGAAGGATATCCTTCATTTGATTTCCAAGGGTTCTGTCGTAGCCACGTTCGTCAGAACGTGGACGGAAGCGCCAACCCTCCACATTCTGACGAATGTGGCTACGAAAAATCCTTCACGGCGTAGGGCTCCGCGCGGCGGTCGGAGCCGCAGGACCACAACGCATGTACTTTCTGCTGCCTGAATATGCACCGGCCTGCCATCCTGGCGCGATTCTCAGGCTATTTCTATCGAGTCATTCGCTGGCCGAAGGCTTTTTCGCGTGATCCCCAAACGGATCCAGAAATTCGGAATGGAGCCGTGTCCCCCGCAATGCAAGCGAATTTCGCATTGGCGTCAGCTTTGGGTAACTCGAACGCTCTTTGGACGTGAACGAGGAATTTTTTGATCTCAAGAACACCTGCTTGGAATCGAGATTGTATGGTTGTTTTCCTGACCTTGGCACATGAATCGCATCCACCACTGGTGCTCTTGTCCAACTACCCTGCTCTATAGATTTATGTCCTCTGCACCGATTCGAATTGATGACAACCTGGGATCGAAATCGCAGCGCTTGTTCATTGCCTGCGTTGCTTGTTGCTGTTTCGCAAATTCTTATTCCAGAGACCTTCTTGCGTTAGAAACCGAAGCTGGCAATAGCGCTGCGGTTTCAGCGGATCAAACGATTCGATCGTTTGAAGAGCTACAGCAAAACGCGATTCAACTTGCAACACGACCGTTTGAAGCATCACCGTCATTGCCGGATGATTGGTCGAACCTTACTTATGATGAATATCGCAAGGTGGCATTCGATCCCAATAAAGCCATTTGGGGGTCAGAGAAAGCCTCCTTTTTCCTCGAAGCGTTTCATCGTGGGTTCGTGCAT
>JANPLJ010001131.1:0-4857 GCA_031426475.1 Pirellulaceae bacterium
TCATGTGCGTATCATTAAATAAAGTGGAGAAGTCATCACTTTGTAGCCGAAGTCGTCAGACTTTGGACGAATCGCTTTCAATGTTGCCTGTCGAGTTAAAGTTTTAGGAGCTTCATCCGGATTCTGACGAATCCGGCTACCAGGCAGAGCGATTCGTTATACCAGGCAGAGCGATGCGTTACACTGCCGGGGCGATAGGGTTGATTGGCGTGTCGTTGTTTTCGGGGAGGCCTTCGTAGTAGAACCAGTTGTGGATCGGTTTGAGAATTGCTTGCACGTCAGCGAGCAGCAGTCGGTCGATCGGTAGCGCCGCCCACTTGACCCATTCAGCGACTCGAGCCGGATTCGCGGATCCGGAGACGCAGGTCGTAAATTCAGGATTTTCCAGAGCGAACTGAAGCGCCAACTGAGCGATATCCACCCCATGCTTCGCGCAGTGATCGACGGCTTTTTTGGCTGTCTCCCGAATAATCGGCGCAGCTTTGTGCCACGGTGGAAGCGGCGCACTCGTCAAGAGTCTCGCACCAAATGGAGCCGCGTTCATGATCCCGATCCCTTTCGCTTTGCAAATCGGAACAAGCTCTAATGCCATGTCGTTCTGAAGCGAATAGTGGCCATAAGTCAGAATCACGTCGATCTTCGCTCGCTCGATGACATATTTAAACATTTTCATCGGATAGCCGCTGACTCCGATATACCGAACCTTGCCAAGCTCAACTTGCTTGCGAAGGGCGGGAATCGTTTCGTTCACGATTTGCGACATATCGACAAATTCGAGATCGTGACATAGGACGATATCCAAGTAGTCGACCTTCATACGTTCCAACGACGTGTCGACACTCTCGACAACGCGTTTCGCACTAAAATCGAAATGCTTACCGGTATAGCGACCAAGTTTCGTTTCCAGGAAATAGCTGTCGCGAGGATAGTCGGGGAGGATCCGTCCCATCAGTGTCTCGCTCATCCCACGTCCATAGAAAGGCGAGGTATCGAAGAAATTCATTCCCAATTCAAAGGCCACATGAACACTACGGATGGCTTCACTGATATCAACGCCTCGAAACTCTTGTCCGATCGACGAAGCGCCATAGGACAGCACCGTCAGATCAAGATCCGTCTGGCCAAGTTTTCTCTTTTCCATTTTCTGAGATCATCGCTTTCAATAGGGAAGGAACCGTTTTTACTTTGCCTTAGCAGTCTGCTTTCCGACAGCTTCAAGATACGCCACGATCTCGAATATCTCGTCTTGCGTATACTGGTCCAACAGAGCTTTGGGCATCATCGAAGTCTTTGACTTTGTCATCTCCTCGATATCGTCGCGAGGGATCACGGTTGGAACTTTGGCTTCTTGGCTCGCAAGGATCGTAACCGAGTTTTTGTCCTCTGCGGTCATGATTCCCGAGAGTGTTTGGCTATCGGTTGTGAGAATCATATGCATCGCGTACTTATCGTCGATCTTGTGTGATGGTTCGATAATCTCGCGCAACACCGCGCCTTGGTCACCCTTCCATTTGGAAAATACATCGGCCAGTTCTGGTCCAATGATACCGCCTTCGCCTTTCACTTTGTGACAGCTTGCACACGAGGCCTCCGCGAAGAGGCGTTTTCCAATTTCGAAATTTCGACCACGAAGTCCTTCGGCAAGATGCGGAAGTAGATCGTCGACCTTCCAGTTCTTGACAAACGAACGGTTGTTTCCGATCGGATCTTTGGGTTTCACTGGATTCTTCAGCCATTCGTCGAGGTCGTTGACGACCACCATAACTCCATACATTCGCAGCCAGTGCTGAGGAAACGTACAGACATAGGGATACTCACCAGGTTTCTTTGGCGAGGTGAAGGTCAGCCGTTCTTTGCTGAACGAGGGGACGGCTGGAGTGGCAAAGAGGACATCATTGGATTTCGGCACATAAGCCATTTTTTTAAAGCCGCCCTCAGGGCCAGTCGCCAGCCCTGCTTCCGCGACTTCCTTGAGCGTCCCTGGATTCGTAATAACGAGGTTATGAGGCATCAAGTCCTCATTGTCGAAAACGATTTGAACGGGGCGCCCCGCTTCGACCGCGAAATAAGGCTGGTCGTATCGCATTTCTTCTTCAATCGCTCGAAGCCGGATCACGCGAACCGTGACGTCGCGCAGACGTTTGCGAGCAAATACGGCATTCTCTTCCGGTAGCTTGGCAAGAAGTTGCTCGGCCAACTGCATCGCATTGATAGAGTCGTCGGACGTGCGATCCGCAGCTTTGGTTGCTTCTGCCGTTTTGATCAACGAATCCACAACGCGTTGAGCGTTCGCGGCGTCTCTAGCTTCTGTTGGAACCTTTAGGAGCGTTCGCACTGCAGCCGCGCGCAACTGCTTCTCCTCAACCAAAGGCGCGAGTAACTGAAATGTATCGCTCGGCTTCGCCGGAATCGAACCGAGTGCAATAACGGCCTCACTCCGAACCGTTGGTGATTTCGCGTCGCGAATGAACGCGACAACATTTTCGCGAAGGCCACTTCTAACTCCTTCGTCCGGAACCATCGCAAGACCCGCCAACCATGCACTCGTGGCAGCGTCATCGCTCGTCAAGGCTGGCATCGTCTGTTTTGCTTGTCCTGCCACAATCAGTCCAGCATACCCGAGAGAACGGAGGAGACTGTTGGGTTTCTCTGCGGTTTTCTTGAGCGTATCGACTTGGCTCGCTAAAAGACTTACCGGTTGTTTCAAAAGCAGTTCGGACAACTGGCTCGCCATCCGTTTCTGGGATTCGGTTCTAAACTGCATGGTGGTCAAAACATCAATCAGCTCACTCGTCGGATTGCTTTTTCGAAGACTCACGATGGCCCGCAAGGCCTCATCCCGCTGTTGCGTCGGCACACCGGGTCGTGTCAGAATGGCCCGATACAAAGGTAGGTATTTTGGATCGTCCGAGCGACGTTCCGCTGCAAGGAGCTTCGCATTGCTCATACGCCCGATTTGATATTCGACGATCGAAGCATCTTTGTTCAAAAAGAGTTGTTGCGGATTGAGTGTTCGCAGTGTTTCATCCAACGTGTACTTCAGCATCTCGTCCATCGGCTTGGTAAGCACGTCGAGAGCTAATTCGGCAGCGGCATCTCCCGATGCAAAGCTAAGCGCCCGCACCGATTCTAGTCGAACTCGAGGATGCTCGTCGTGTACCCCGAGCTTGGCAATCGCCAATGCATTTGGAATGCGATCGATCCAAAACGATAACGCTCGTACAGCCGCTGCGCGAGCGCGATGATCCTTGGCGGCCAACAGTCGTTCCAACAGATCGGATTCGATGACGTTGTGCGTTTGGAATAACCATAAACCTTCGAGCAATAAATGTTCGAAATCGGAAGCCTTCGGATCGAGTTGTTTGATCCACGTTCGCAACGCGGCAACCACATCTTCTGTCTTGCGTTCGGCGAGTTCTCGACGCACTCGGTAACGAGCGTTGTTCTCGGGCAGTCGCAAGAGCTCCAACAGTTTCGATATCGATTCACCGGCAATTTTCGGAGGAACAACCAAAGGTCGGCCCGAGTAGGTAACTCGCCAAATGCGACCGTGAATATGGTCGCGGTTCGGATCTCTCAAGTTATGTTGCAAGTGACCGATCAAGGCGTTATGCCAGTCGACAATGTACAACGAGCCATCCGGTGCAATCTGTACATCCACTGGACGGAAATTCCCGTCATCGCAAGAGATGATGGCCGGAAGCTCCTTGCCTACAAACCCAGAATCCTTCTCGGCAATTGAATGATTCAGTACAGCTCGATCGCCGATGCAATTCGTCACCAGAAAATTCCCTTGGACATCGTCAGGGAAATGTCGACTCGAAACGAGTTCACATCCCGCTAGCGGACGAGTTCTTTTCGGATAGAGCGTTGGAAACAGATACTCCGGGTCGCCGCCGATTAGCTTGGCAACGCGCTTGTGCTGAGATCCGCCAGGATGCTTCGCCGGATAGTTTATCTTGCCGCTGATCGGTGCTGCCCAATAACTGAATCCAGGCGATGCGTCCCCGATAAAGTCCTGTCCCCATTGATCGAATACATGCCCCCAAGGATTAGCAAACGCGAACGATGAATGGACGCTAAACTTTTCTGTTCGTGGATCGTAGCGCCAAATCCCACCTTCTGCCAATCGATTGAGTCCGTATGGCGATTCGACTTGCGAATATTTAAAAGTCCCCTCCTGGACATAAAGCCCGCCGTCGGGGCCCCACCGAAACGCGGCGAGCCCATGATGGGAATCCGCTGAGTCAAAGCCAAACAATTGGCGCGTCCGTTCGTCTTCGCGATCATCCCCATTGGTGTCCTTCAAAAACAGGATATCGGGTTGTTGGGCGACGAAAACACCGCCACGCCCGAGCTCGAAGCCGGTCGGCTGATGCAAGCCACCGGCAAAGACCTTGCATTCGTCGGCTTTGCCATCGCTATTGCTATCTTCAAAAATCAAAAGCTTGTCATCCATCGGCGTCTTGGGTTGCCAGTGCGGGTAGGACGCCATGGTCGCGACCCACAAGCGGCCCTTGCTGTCGAAGTTCAGGGCGACCGGATTTGCCAGCTCGGGAAACTCTTCTTCGGAAGCAAACAGATTGATCTCGTATCCCGGGGCGAGTTTAAATTTTTTCTGTTGTTCAAGCGCTCTCGAGTATTCGAGAGAGCCGAGCTTGCCACTTTTTGCATTCTTATCGTCCGTTCCGCCAACGTTGGTTTTCGGAATGATGAAAGGAAGAGTGTTGCTGTCGTCAATCGTGGCGGGGGTGGATCGCCTAGATACCGTCGCCCAAATCCTCGCATCTCGGTTCGCGGTCATTTGATCCAGAATCTCGCGCTCGCGCTCCATGACTTCACGATTGCGATACGTTC
>JANPLJ010001132.1:0-1953 GCA_031426475.1 Pirellulaceae bacterium
ACATGCCCTCCAGCAACCAATTGATACATCTGTCGATAGAAGAAGCAGAGCAAGAGCGTTCGAATGTGCGAACCATCGACGTCGGCGTCGGTCATGATGATGATGCGGTTGTAACGCCGCTTGCCAACGTCTTGATCGGCACCGATTCCGCTGCCGATCGCCTGGATCATGCTCATGACTTCTTCATTCGCCAAGACCTTGTCATCGCGGCTCTTATAGGCGTTGATGATCTTTCCACGCAGCGGCAGAATCGCCTGTGTTTGTCGGAAGCGGCCGCCTTCGGCCGAACCGCCTGCCGAGTCACCTTCGACAAGATACAGCTCGCATTCTTCCATCTTGTTGCTGCTGCAATCGCGAAGTTTGCCTGGTAGACCGCCTCCGAAAAGCACGTCTTTGCGTTTACGAAGAGCGTCCTTGGCCTTGCGGGCCGCCTCGCGAGCCTCGGCCGCCAGTAGTCCCTTGCGAACGATCGCTTTGGCGGTTTTCGGGTTTTCTTCCAGGAATTTGTTGAGTCCCTCGCCGACTGCTGCGTTCATCATTCCTTCGATTTCGCCGTTCCCCAGCTTCGTTTTGGTTTGACCTTCGAACTGCGGATTGGGGACTTTCATCGCGATAACCGCGGTAAGGCCTTCGCGAAAATCTTCCCCCAACGGTGTCAAATCCTTGAAGAGATTCTCTTTTTTCCCGTAGTTGTTAAGAGTCCGTGTCAAAGCGGCTCGGAATCCCGATACGTGCGTTCCGCCTTCGATCGTATGAATATTGTTGACGTAAGACTGAAGATTCTCGGTGTATTCCTCGGAGTATTGAAGTGCGACTTCGAAGGAGACGCCATCTTTTCCCCCTTTGATCGAAATGACATCCTTATGAACGACGTCACTGGCACGATTCAGGTGCTCAACAAATTCGACGATTCCGCGTTCGTAGTAGAAGTCATCCGCCTGATTGGAGCGATCATCGCGACATTTGATGCGAACACCGCTATTCAAGAACGCCAAGTCCTGGAGGCGTTTTACGAGGATGTCGTAGCTAAATTTTGTGCTCTGAAAGATTTGGCCGTCCGGTTTAAAGGTCGTCTTGGTACCGCGTCGGGTCGTTGTTCCGGATTCACGAACCGGGCCTGTCGGAACACCGTGCTCATACGATTGCGTCCAGACTTTGCCCTCGCGATGGACTTCGACTTCGCACCATTGCGAAAGAAAGTTGACAACGGTCACACCGACGCCATGAAGCCCGCCGGATGCCTGGTAAGCCTTTTTCTCGAATTTTCCGCCAAATTTCAGGACGGTCATTACACCTTCCAGCGTGCTCACTTCTTTCTGAAGAAGCTCGGAAAGCTGGGCATGGCGAGCGGTTGGAATTCCTCGTCCATCATCCTCGACCGTCACAGAGCCGTCAGCGTTGATCCCGACCGAAACCTGTTTGGCATATCCCGCCATCGCCTCGTCTATCGAATTGTCCACCGTCTCGTAGACCAAGTGATGCAGCCCTTTTAGCGTCGTATCGCCAATGTACATCGAAGGGCGTTCGCGAACGTGCTCAAGGTCGCTCAGGTGCTTCAGATCTTCGGCGGTGTAGTCTGGGCGTTCGAGGGTCGGGGCATCGGAGGGAATCGAATCGGGCGATTGAGTTTCAGACAAATTCTCGCTCATGCTTTACCTTAAAAACCGGCCATCGTCGTGTCGGCCAAGGGTCGAAAATCTTGCCGCTTGGCAGCGGCCAAGCGACAATCAACAGGACCCGGAATTATAGCATTTTCCCACATTCTCCGCGATGGCATTAGAGGGTCGAAGACAAGACTTTCAATCGCAAAACGGTTCCGGCGACCAAGTGCCTCGTCCAACTTAGATTTTAGGATGGGTAGCCGAATTCGTGCGTGAGCCGCAGGGCTCACGAGCTTAGTCGTGATTGAGTGAAAGCTCGGTCATTATAAACGGTGAGGTCACCCTCCGGGTG
>JANPLJ010001133.1:0-3560 GCA_031426475.1 Pirellulaceae bacterium
AAGTCGCTAGCAAACTTCGATGTTGAATAAAACGTTGGCGACGCCGTTCCGGCAGAACCCAGGTCTCCGATCGCCGGAACAGCGCAGACTATCTTTCTCAAATTGACAAACTCAATTAGCTGCTTGTTCCGGCCTACGGCAGCAGTTTGAGGGAGTTGGGGACGATCGGGGTAGTTTTACATTCTGGTTGCCAAACGCTTCACCACTCAGACAAGCTGAGTGGCGTCAACTCACCGCTTCTCCTGAATCGATTCAAAATACTTTCTTGCCGCTGGATGCAAAGGCAATCCTTGCCAATGTGCAGCACGTTCCGCCGGAATCAATCCTTCGATAGGAGAATTCTCGGCGTAGATTGCTTTGAGGCATTCTTCGACCAATCGACTGGATGCATCCATGCGAGCAGTGAGAAAAGCAGGTGTGCCTATCGTTTGCAGGCTCGACGTGACCAGTCCTTGGTAATCCGCTGGAGTAATTTCGAACGGACGCACGGTTGGTTCATCAAGTGAAATCAATTGAACATCAGCGACGGGCATCAGCTTGAAAGCTCCGTTCGCCAGAAGCTCCTTGATTCTTGGATGGCCAACTTTAATCACAGCAAAAGCCGCATCGATCGTTGCATCCGTTTTGACATCGGGGAGATCGAGCGGCAGTGCTTCGAAGTCAGAGAAATTCATCGAACTGTATTCCAGGAGAATACTGACGGCTTGTCGCGTACCTGACTCGATGGTTCCGACGGCGACTCGACGTCCACGAAGGTCACTGATTTTTTCGATAGGTATGTCGGCTCGTACCATCCAATGCATCGCTTCGAAATACATCGGCGCAACAACCCCAACGCGTCCGCTTCGCACAGCCGTACCTTGCAAAAGCGCCAGATCGACGCGTCGATCCAACAGACGTTCCATGTTTTCTTTCGAGCCATCGGTTACAAACACAGTTGGGTGGTTTCCCGTCGTCGATTCAAGATTGCTCGAAATCTGCGATGCCAACTGGTGGTACATACCTCCTGGGCTTCCTGCAGCGATTCCGATGTGGGTTGGCATCGATCGATCATTCCACCAGCGCGACATGCGCACACCGGCAATCCCAAGAATCGGCAGCAACAACAAGATCATGGCTAGCATGATTCGCTGGATCCATCGATGCGCATGACTTGGATCGGGAGCTTGGAACCCAACCAACGCCGCGATAATGGGAACATTCACCAGCCATCGAGCAGTGCGATGAAAGATACCCAGAGGGCGTGCCAAGATGGGCTGACCTTCCAGATAACGGTCGAGCTCATCGGCCAAAGCCTCCGCGGATTGGTATCGAAGCGAAGGTTGTTTCTGTAAACATTTGGTGACAATCGTATCGAGATCCAGTGGCGTGTCAGCACGGAAATGCTTGCTCGAAGGGGCAGGTTTATGAATAACGTCCATGATCGTCTGAACAGCAGTCGAACCTTGAAACGGTGGCTTGCCAGTCAATGCAGCGAATAGAATCGCTCCCAGCGAGTAGACATCGGTCGTTTCGGCGTGCTCTTGCGTGTTCCCTTCCGCTTGTTCTGGCGACATGTAGCTCGGCGTTCCGAGCGCGGCTCCGCTTCGCGTGAGTCCATCGTTGCTGCCCATCAACTTGGCCAAACCAAAATCGGTGATCACGACATGATCTTCTTCATCGATTAAAACATTCGCTGGCTTCAAATCGCGATGGAGTACGCCTTGCGAATGGGCATAGGCTATCGTTCGAGCAACGTCACGGACACAGCGTGCCGCTTCGCGAGGCGACAACGGCCCCTGAGCAATCCGTCTCGCCAGGTCGGTGCCGGGGACGAAATCCATCGAGAAATAGTGATGGCCATCGATCTCTCCGCACTGGTAGACGGCGACGATGTTGGGATGGTCGAGCCGCGCGGCACTTCTGGCTTCCGCATAAAAACGTTGTATCTCTTCTTCACCTGCAAAGCATCCCGAGCGAATCATTTTGATCGCTACACGACGTTCCAGTTGGACTTGCTCGGCAAGATATACAACTCCCATTCCACCGCGTCCGAGAATTTTCTTCAATTCATAGTCACCAAACCTGCATGGCAAAACATGCTGAGTATTCTCGGGAGTGACATTGGCGATAGCGCTCGACATTCGATCATCGCGACGCAGAGCCTGCGTCGCAGCATTTGCATCGATGCCAGGCAATACCGTACGCCCCGGATTGGACATCGAGATGACCTGATGCTGGCCAAAGAATTGAACAGTAGCCTCGGAGACATTCGCGGGTCCCTGGACAGAAAAATCGGTTTCTCGATCTATCGCGATCGGTTGCGACGGACGATTGGGACTGATTGGGACAGTTCCGCCCCCGAGCTGACTGAGCGTAGGCCCAGCCATTTTCTCAATCAAATCGGCCGCATCCAGCAACTCTCGAAGCTGCACCGCAATACCCGGATGTTGCGTTAGAAACTGTTCACGGTCGGTGATTTCGCCAGAATCGTTTCGCCGAAAGAAGTCAAGCAAAGCTGCATCGATTTGCTCTTCTAACTTCTCGTCATCGGGTGGACTCATAAAGGCATCAATTCGAGGAAAACCAACAAAGCCAACTGTCCTCAAGCCACGAGGGGTTTCAAGCCACTTTCACGGTTCGTTCATGATAGCGATTGATCGCGTTACAGCCACCGTGCTGCGTTCGACGCCAGAAGTCGTCCCGAAAAACAAATTCGAATCTAGGCAAGCCAATCCTGCAAGAATTGGGGGGTGTCAGGATTCTCTGGTCGGTAGAATCGCTAATATCGGACGTTATACCATGCTTAGGTTCGATTGTTTCGTCTAATTATTGGCCGTCGGAGGGTGGTATTTTGCCGTCGCTTAGCAAATAATCGATTCACGTGAAATGCGAAGGCCAATTCGATCAGATCGAAGAAACGCTGCGATTCGCATTTTCGGAAAAAAAAGGATTTGATTCAAGGAACGGACTTCCGCATCGCTTCGACGCCCTACTTCAGGTCGTCAGGTCTTGGTAAGGAGTGTTCGTGAACCAATTTTCGATTGAAAATGCTGATCGTTCTTGTCCAAGATGGGCATGCCCATCCCGCCCGTACGGCTATGGTTCCTTGGTTTCCTCCACCGTACTCGCAATCTTTTCTTTAGGTCTGCACGCCGACTCCATCGTTCTCGCTCAAGAATCGACGACCACAACGGTACAGAAGCCAGTCGCACCGTCGATTCCGGGGCGATTCAATACTAGCAATAGTACCGGCTCGACGTTCGTTTCAATTGAAAATGGCATGGAGTGGATCACCCGGGGAGGTGAACCGCGAACTGTCGAGGAACTGCAAGGGCTTGAAAAACAACAAGAAAAGGTTGCTGCTCAAATCAGCTCTGTGACCGTCAACGTCCAGCAAGGCAGTGCTCAAGGGAGCGGCGTAATCATCACGGCGGATGGATTCGTGTTGACCGCCGCGCACGTAGCCGGGAAACCTGGCAAGGAAGTGACGCTCATGCTGTCCAATGGCACGCAAGTAAAAGCCAAGACGCTCGGGACCAACCGCGGAATGGATGCTGGTTTACTTCAAATTACCACCA
>JANPLJ010001134.1:0-5519 GCA_031426475.1 Pirellulaceae bacterium
CGAACTTCAAAAAAGTCGGCGAGCGAGACTCGTAGCGCCTCTTCAAATCGGTCGCGATACAATGGTTTTTCGACGATCGTCTTGCCTGACACCGTGCGCTGGACTTCGTTCATCAGGTACTTGCCGAAGCCGCCGCTCTCACGAGCCACATCTCGTGTATGAACCAAACTGACGAACACGCCGAACGTGCCTGGCGTGTGAATCCGATCGCTGCCATCCAACCGCGTTTGCAGGCGAATCTCTTTCAGCAACGAGTCGTAGTATTTGATTTTTTCTTCGGCGGGATAGATGGTCGGTTGACGGCCAGTGATCTGGACGGCGTTGCTGAGGTAGCGGTACTTCATCTCCGGGGCAATGCGATTCGCCGTAATGTTGTCGGCAACCATGGTCGAAAACAATTGAATGTGCGCCGCACTCGCACCACCCGGCAGGTCCAGCAACGCTTTGCGAATTTTGTCAATCTCCTCGCGCGTCACACCTTTGCGCAGGTTGACGTCGCCGTCGTGCGTGAGGCCGAGCAAGCCGTAAAACCAAGCTCGATACGGCAGCAGATCGAACTCGCTCCGCTTCAGCTTGGGGACAATCACCCCGTAGGCAGCGGCTCCAGATTGAAAACGGGACAACGCTTGTTGGCTGTGCTTCAAGTAGCTTGCGAATCGATCGCCACTGTCGTCGAGCGCCACGCTTTGGAAATATGCGAACTCAGCCCAGTCCGAGAGCAACGAGCCGACTGTGCAATTCATCCGCCAATCGTTCGCGTTTGAGGCGAGCCATTGCTCGGCCGTGCTCGCGGCTTCGTCATAACCGTGGCTGACGAGTTGAAACACATCGGCGGCGTTGCGTTTCGTCGCGGCATCGCGCTGTACGGCAATATCGCGCCACTGCGAAGCCAACTTGTTTCGAGTCCGTTCGGTCAGCGACAGCATCAGGCTGGAAGAAACTTGCTCGACCGGGCCAAACACTTCGACGAGGTGCTCCTGCGTGTAGATCTCCGCTCGGCTGTGACAGAAATCGAACGCGCGCACCAACTGCGTTTCGTCGAGCAGCTCGCGTGTCGGCGCATCGAGTGACGCCAGCAATTCGCCGAGCTGCTTGAGGCTGGCCTCTTGCTGCGCCCGTGTGAGAACGATGACTTGGTTGTCAATGCGATATTGTTTAAGGACATCGGCGGATAAATTTGGATCGTGACTCTGCGCCCAATTTTCCAAGTAGGCGTTGGCCAACTTTACGGCGATGGGGCCATCGGATTGGACCAGATCGCGAATCAATGGCAACGCGCGATCGATATCGTCGGACAAAAGTATCATTCGAACCAACGCGATGCGGACCATGGAATTTAACGGCGATTGCAACGCTGCCAGCCATGGTCCCGTGGGTGCATGTTCAATCATTGTCTCAACGGCCACATGAGGCTTTTTATCGCGGCTAGCTCGCGATTTCAGCCATGTCGGAAAAACTTTTAACGTGTTATTGGCTTCGATGAGCCAATTGTTGGCGCTGAGATTCGCCAACATCTGCCACGGTTCCGCGTCCAACTTGGTGTGTTGGGCTAACGCATCGAGCGCTCGATCTTGAAGTTCTAGATGTAGGGTTCGCGAAGTAAAATCAACGTCGAGCGAAGCGGCTGCTGTTTTCTGACCGATCATCCCGTAAATCGCAAGTGCGACTTCCGGGTGTTGCCGGTCATTGGCGACGGCTTGTAAAAGTTTTTCGACAGTCAACGGTGGAGCGTCGAGTAACGTTTCATACAGTTCCGTCAACGCGCTCATTCGCGCCGTTCCATCTGACTTCGCGTCGTAAAAGTTTTTTATCAATTCGTCCCAGGTACGTTTGGTCGGAGCAGCCGGAGTTTCCGGATCAAGTTGCTCGACCGCACCGGGACGAAGATCATGTTCCGATAAACCGAACGTGCGGGCTTCGGCTTGCAGACCGGCAACAAATAACATTCGCGCGGCCATGCGCTGTCGGAGAACGTCTGCGCCGCCAAGTCGTTCGGTTCCGCGATGGAGTTGAGCCAATAATTCCGTCCTGGATTCCGAATCGCGTATCGCAATTTTCAGCAGTCCACCCAGAAGCGTAACTTGCTTGTCATCCAATTCGACCGGCGAAGCATCCGCGAGCGCGATGACGTCTTGCGGCAACACGATAGATTTCGCCTGCGTGGAACTCAGCTCCGAACAGATTTTGGTGTGTAGGCGGCGGCCACCTTCTGGCTCGAATTGCGTCAGGAACTCACGTAAATCGGGCCATTTCCCTGCTTGTACCCAATACACCAATCGTTCCGCCTCATCCGTAGGTTCGGTCTGGGAAATAACGGCGCGAAACGCTTCTTCTGCTTGTCGCGAATACTTGATTTTGACGAAGTTCTCAGCATCTTTTCTTAAGCCGCTTTCCGATTCAGCCTGAGTCTTGTTTTTTCCTTTTTGATTGGCAGCCAAAACCGAAGTTGGACTGACTACAGCCAGAATCACGACCAACGTGATTTTCAGGCAGGCATGCAAGCCACCCGTGATTTGAGATTTGCGATTTGAAATTTGAGATCTCCTTTTAGTCTTCCCGACTTCTGCGAACTTCTGTAGAAAAGATTATTGAAAAGAAATTCGCGAATGACGTGAAGAAATTTTCCGCACTACGAACCTAAATCAAATTCGTCCGGGCGCGGTGGGGGTTTGTTGGGTGGCGTTTCTGGACGCGGCCGAGCATCGGTTGGAGTGGGGGCAGCGGTGGCATTGGTTGCAGGCGTTTTAGTAGTCGCTAAACCGGCAGTCGTTGTAGCGACAGCAGTCGGAGCGGCGAAGGCTTCTTTCGGCAGATCGAAGGATTTGATGACCACTTCCAGGTTGCGACGATCCTGTTGGTTGCGGTAGCCTTTGGTGTGTTCGGCAAGAAAACGAAAGTTCTGCCGCGCAAGCTCCCAATGTTTCTTCCAAACCGCTTCTTCCGCCGACTCCATCCGTAGCGCGACCATCGCTTGGTAATGCACTCGGCCCAGTAGATCTCGAACATCTTGGGCCAATGGTGAATTGAGGCCATGCTCACGCTCGACGTCTTCGATCAGTAAGTTGAGATTTTCAAGCGTCTCGGCCAAGCGGCCTAGTTGGAATCGTGCTTGAATTTGAGCCAGCCGCAGTTGATCTCGGCGCAGGGCCAGATCTGGCGGCGGTTCGTCGGACTGTGGCAAAGCGGTAAGCGTCTCGCCGTAGCGTTCAATCGCCTCGTCGAAATGTCCGTCTCGTTCCAAAATTTTTGCGTCGGCCAAACTTGCCTGTGCGTTTCGATACGCCAGTGAAGCTTGTCCGGGGCCGAAGTGATAACTCACGAGCGCAACGGGAATCAGCAGCCAGATGAGGATCAGCCATTTCTTCATGCGTGTGTTCCTTTGGCTGATTCGTGGTGCAGGGGAGAATCTCTGTAGGACGAGTCCATGCTGTCCGAGACCGGTTTCAATACCGCACGGACGGGCCTAGAACCCCGACCTGGTTCAATGCCCGGCAACTCGCGCTCAATATCCCACGCACTGCCGAAGTATTGCAGCGTGACTGGAATCAATGTCAGTAGCACCGCACCGATCGTGATCGCGATGCGAGCCAAATCCTTGATCTGCCAAGCCACGCTCGCTGGCGGAGGCGGCAGACGAGCCAATTCGGCCAGGGCCTTGCTGGGGACATGTCGCATGTTGACGTTGTGGTATGCGCCACCCAACTCGGCGGCCAGTCGACGTAAGATTCCTGCTTCTTGTCTAGACTGATGATTGCCTACCAACGTCCCGACCGCCGGATCGCCCACGGCTAAGATCTCCACACTGCGAATGGAACGAGGCAATTTTGGGATTTGGCTAAAATCAATCGTGTCGCCGTCGGTGCAGATAAACATCGTGGTACTTTTGATAGGCCAGTCGCGAGACAATTCTCCTCCCACTCTTACTCCTTCGAGCAACCGTGTCTCGCCCGGTTCAAACGACCAGACCAACGGCATGCTGTCGAGAATATTGCGTACAACATTAATATCCGTCGCATCGACTACCACTGGGCGCGCCGATGTGAAGAACACCACGACACTGAAGCGAGTGCGACCGAGCGCGATGCGTGCCATGATTCCTTCGACAACCTCCAGTACTCGATCGCGCCGACGCAACTTCTGATCGGCTCCGGCGTCGACTACGTTCATGCTGGGGGATACATCCAGGACCAGTACAACTCGCTGCACATCTGCCGGATCAGTTTTGTCAGCGGCATTGGCGCCTGCGTCGCCCAACAATTGCGGTTCGAGCGTGGCGAGCACAAAAAATCCCCAGCTCGCCAGTGACATGCAGGCGACACGAAAAGCCGGCACCGCCCGAGTCCATATTCGCGGCTTTCCTGACGGGCCAAACGCTAATCTGCCAACCGCTTGACTACGTAAAAAATGCCGATACTCAGCCCACGCCGTTAATAGGGCCACGATAAGAGCAACAACAATCGAGTAATCGTTCAAAGAGATGAATATCGGCAAGCAAGCTGGCGGCGGGATGACAACGGTGCATTGTGCTACACGGCGTTGCGACGGCTTGATTGTATCAAGCCAAAATCTCCGTAGCTATAGTTGCACTTAATTCGTTCGGAAAACAATCGTCGAGGATCGTGAGATCAAAGCCGATAACTCGGAGTCAGATCGGCGAGTAAACTGAAAGCGATATTAATCCCCACAGCACCCATGATGCCACTTTCCACGCCGTTTTTTGACGCTTTTTTGCGATTTTTCTTGGCCGTCATTCGCGCTCCAACCCTCCACTCAACAGACTCGAACCAGTACTTGACGGTCAACATCAGCACCAATCAACGTTCCTGGCATCTTTCAGCACCGTGACAAGCGGCGTAAGCAAGTAGCACGGAAATCAGACAGCAAGAATAAGTCAGCGTAAAGACTGCTTACTGTCGCATCGTTGCATGTAAGTATCGGTATATTGACTGACGTAATTTTCTACGCTGGGGTACGTGAAGCGTCAGTGAGCGTGTGGAGATCAGACGCAGATGGTGGCAAGGACCTGCTTCATTGAATAGAATCGCCTATGTCTGTTCTCTAATTTCCGACTATCAATTTTTGACCAAAGTCCGCGATCATATGATGACAATGCAAATAGTCCCGAGATAATCGACTTAGAATTTAGTGAAACTCCTAAGCAATTTTCTCGACACGAGTTCACCGTCCACGCCGAGGCGAAAATCAAAGGACTTGGTGCCGGCGTGGCGAGTTGTTGTTCAGCGACACCTTTGACGGACTGATGAATCCGCTACAAAGGGAAGTTTCGTTACTGGCAAAACGACTGTAAACCCAACCACAAGAAATATTGGGATGGCACGGCCAGGGAATTCGTAGATGCGACGAAGATCTTCCACAAAGCGGCTGTTCGTCTGCACCGAATTCGATGGGCCGAGTTTCTTCAGTTTCCCAGAAAACACTCGCTATGGGAAATTTCTGAACACGGGAGAAGAGGAGCGAAAAGCAGTTGCTGAAATGTTTGCCAATATGACCACCCTTCC
>JANPLJ010001135.1:0-7932 GCA_031426475.1 Pirellulaceae bacterium
TCAATTACCTTCGGGCCTGCCCATTGCCCGAAGCAAAAACGCGACTGAAAGAGCTGGAGGAAATCGACCCCAAAGCGGTCAAACGGGCTGCGACGTTTTTTCCGATCCCTGTACCCAATTCTCAGCCAGCCAGTCCCGCAAATAACGATACTTCGATGCGTTGGCCGACGAAGCCTACGATATTGAGGATGCCACTCGGCGCTCGCGGTCAACAACTTGCATCGTCGAACCCCGAAGTTCTGTCGGATATCTCGTTGGCATCCTGTGCACGCGAACCTCTTGTGGTGAACCGCTTGACACTCGTCTCCGTAGCATTGCTATTAAGTGTGAGCATAGGGGCGGCAATGTGGTTTGTGATTTCGAGCGATACTTAAACACCCATGGCTTCTAGCGTTCAAAACATTTCGTTCGATCCGGCTTCGGACATCGACGTGTACAAGGCTGTGAGTCGCGCTGCGGTATCTAGTTGCGTGCTTGGCGTGATGGGGGTGCTGAGTTTCTGGTTAGTTCCGTTGCTCGCACTTCCTGTTTTGGGACTCGTTCTCGCATTGGTAGGCATGCGAAACCTTCGTCGCTACTCTGGAGAGCTTACCGGATTACCGATCGCAATCGCCGGCTTACTTCTATGTGGAGTGACACTTGCAATTGCCCCAGCCTTGCACTTTTATACTTATGTAACCGAAGTCCCTGAAGGCTATCAACGAGTCTTCTTCAGCCAACTCAAGAGCCCTTATGTCGACGCGGATATCCCTCCTGAAACTGCGATGGAGCTCAACGGCAAGCAGGTTTTTCTCAAAGGGTACATTCACCCTACGTCGATCGCGAGCAATAGCGCTCGCCAATTCGTCTTGGTGCCGGATCTTGGTACCTGCTGTTTCGGAGGCCAGCCGAAATTGACGCATATGGTAGAGGTTACGTTGAGCGGCGATTCATTCGCCCGATACGGAATGCGTCAAGTCAAGTTGGCCGGAACGCTTTTGGTGGACAGCCAATTGAAACCAGTCAACGACTTGCAAGGCGTCTTCTATCAACTCAAAGCCGACATCTATCGAGATTGACGTAGGCAGATCGAATTGCCTCGTCCGGAGAGACATACCGCCAGACTGGCAATTGCACCATGCGAATCTTGTTGACGAACGATGACGGTATCGAAGCGGACGGTATCCAGGCGATGGAACGCTATCTTCGATCGATACCAACGGTTTCTCAAGTTGTTACCGTGGCTCCGCATGATGGACGTAGTTCTTGCGGCCATAGCGTCAACGCCTCGACTCCAATCTCGTTTAAGAAAGTCGACGAAGACCGGTATTCGGTCGATGGTTGGCCAGCTGATTGTATACGACTGGCCATTCTACATCTTCAATTCAAACCCGATTGGGTTCTCGCGGGGATCAATCATGGCGGCAACATGGGAGTCGACGTTTGGATGAGCGGGACATGTAGCGCAGCTCGCGAAGCAGCTTGGCTGGGCTATCCAGCCATTGCGATTTCTCAGTATCGCAAACCGACGGTGACGACCGATTGGGGAGTGAGCGCTGCGCGAGCCTGGGGCGTTATCGATCATCTCCTCGCGCGATCCGAAAAACATCGAGGCTTTTGGAATGTCAACTTACCGGCGATCGAACCGAAGGCCACGATGCCAGCCCCTGTCGATTGTTGCCTGGAACAAGGGGCACATATCTTTAGTTTGGAGCCACACAGCGAAGGCGTCCTCTATCGGAGCAGCTACCAAAATCGCCCTCGAACTCCGGGTTCCGACGTCGATGTGTGCTTTGGCGGACAACCGAGCGTCACGTTCTGTTGCGTTTGATTTTCCAGAGATACGCGTCTTCCGATTGTAGGCCGAAAGAAACGGACCTTCGAGTCTCCATGATATCTGGTAAAATGCGATTGATGGAATCAGACTCATTCATACTCAACCGCGTCTATCGTATCCTCGACGCGAACGCCAATCGCGCTGCCGAAGGACTTCGGACAGTGGAGGAATGTATGCGTTTTGTCATCGAGGATGCCAGGGTTTCTACCGACGTTAAGCAGCTCCGTCACGACTTGATGTCTCTGGTTGCCAAGTTCGATCGAATCGAATTACTAACGCATCGCGATGCAGCCGGTGATGTTGGGCGCGAGATTAAAACCGAAAGTGAAAAGGTGCGTGAAGATCTTCCTTCGATCATCGCGGCCGCCTCGCAACGTATTCAACAGTCGTTCCGCTGCCTGGAGGAATATGCAAAACTGATCGATCCAGTGATCGCAAGCGAGTTGGAGCGACTTCGATATCGGGCGTATTCGCTGCTTGCCACGATCGAGCTGCGAATCACTCGCGGCGTTTCGTCTTTAGGACTTTGGCTAGACCGAGCGAGACTGTACGTACTGGTCGATTGCCAACAGCCGTTGACTGAATTTCTCGCTCGATGCGTAGGGTTATCGCAAGCCGGCGTCGATATTTTGCAGCTACGCGACAAACAATGCGATACTCGCACGCTTCTGGAATACTCGCGGAGTCTTTGCGACCGATTGGATCCCGAGCGAACACGTGTCATTATAAACGATCGAGTCGATATCGCGTCGGCCATTGGGTGCGGTGTCCATCTAGGACAAGAAGACTTGCCGATCGCGAATGCTCGATCTCTGCTAAATTACAATCAGTTCATTGGTCTTTCGACCCATTCCATCGAGCAAGCTATCGAAGCGCAGGCTTCAGGTGCTGATTACATCGGTTGTGGGCCAACCTTCGCATCGAAAACCAAAACCTTTGGTCAGTATTCCGGGCTTCATTTTCTGCGCCAAATCGCACAACAAACATCGATCCCAAGCTTCGCCATAGGCGGTATCACGCTCGAGCGATTGGACGAAGTGCTGGCGACCGGTATCCGGCGCGTTGCGGTGAGCCATTCGATATGGCAGGTCCAAGATCCAGCGACCTCTGCCTTCGCGTTCGCCCAACGATTATCGCAACAGGATGCCGAATCGCCGCCCCGTTGTTAAGAGCCATTCCGCGGCTTGGTTTGATTGGGTACGATACCCCGCCTGAGTTTTACAAATAGCGAGAATTTTCCGGCCCAACCAGGTCGCAAGCGATTGGACAAATGGTTTTTCTATGACTACAATGCTGGCATCTGTGGGTCTTGGTCATGAAAATCCAGGTCGCTCGCCGATAGACAGCGTTGTCAGTCCCACCCAGATGCATCTGCATCCAGCCCCCAAACCTTATTTTTTCCCACAAGTACGGGCCTAGTGAAGAAAACGGCGGTTCAAGCGCTCTCAGAGCTACCTTGAATTCTTTCGGTTCGAGCTAACTAGGCTCTTCCGGACGCGTTTTCCGAATCAAGCCCACCTCAAAGGAGCACCCTTTTTATGAAATGCTTAGGCAATCCAATCGGTCGTCGTGGTTTTCTCTCGGTAGGAGCCTTGGGAGGACTTGGCCTTACATTGGGTGATATGTTCCGTTTGCGGTCGGCCCAGGCCGACATGAAGAAATATGACTTCATCGAGGCAAAAGCGGAAAGTGTGATCCATATCTACCTCCCAGGCGGGATGGCTCATCAGGAATCTTGGGATCCAAAACCATATAGCCCGCTCGAATTTCGCGGTGAAATGACACCTGTTAAGACAAAGACTGGTGAAATATTCGGCGAGTCGTTGCAGAAATTGGCGGGAATTTCAGACAAGCTGACGGTCATTCGAAGCATGACGCACGGCGAAGCGGCACACGAACGCGGCACGCACAACATGTTTACCGGCTACAAACCCTCCCCCGCCTTGGTATTCCCAAGTTTCGGATCGGTTGTCAGCCACGAGTACGGCCCGCGGAACAATTTGCCACCTTACGTTGCAATCCCCAAGGTTGCCAACGAATTTGCCAGCTGCGGCTATTTGAGTTCATCGTTTGGACCGTTCAGTTTAGGTGCCGATCCAGCCAATTCGGGCTTTAAAGTTCAAGACTTGAATCTTCAAGCGGGAGTCGACATGGCGAGATTCGATCGCCGTCGTTCTGCCTTGGAAGCCGTCAACGCTCACTTTACAAGCAAGCAAAAAGCGGACACTGTCGCAGCGATGGATACGTTCTATCAAAGAGCTTATAGCCTCATCAGTAGCGACAAGGCACGCGAAGCGTTCAACATCGAAGCGGAAGATGCCAAGATGCGGGATTCCTACGGTCGCAATCAAGCAGGCCAACGCCTTTTGATGGCCCGCCGCCTGGTGGAAGCCGGTGTCCGGTTCGTCTCGCTCACCTATGGTGGTTGGGACATGCATAACAAGATCACCGATGGTTTCCGTACCCAGATGCCGCCATTGGATCAAGCTCTTGCAACGTTGATTCAAGACCTCGAGTCGCGTGGAATGCTGGAGAAGACCTTGGTGATGGTCAGCAGCGAGTTCGGTCGAACTCCGAAGATCAATCCGACGTCCGGTCGCGATCACTGGCCAAAGGTCTTCAGCGTGATGCTGGCAGGTGGCGGTGTCAAAGGTGGACTTGTTTACGGTGCGTCCGACGCAACCGCATCGGAACCTGATTTTGACCCGGTTTCGCCAGCCGACCTTGCGACAACGATGTACCACTTGATGGGAATTGTTGCCGACAAGGAGCTGATGGCGCCTGGCGATCGTCCGATCGAAATCTGCGACGGTGGAAAACTACTTACCGACGTGATCGCGTAAGCGGATGTTTCACGAGTGGAACCTGCGACAGGCACTTTTGCCTGTCCTTAAAACGGACGGGTACAAGTACCCATCCTTCGAATCCTTGGATATTGATACGAAAGTCGCTTAAGGAGCAATTCATGTTGGCTCGCTGTTTTTTGGTTGGGACCTCGATTCTCGCGATTGCAATCGGTCTCGCCATGCCGGTGATGGCTGCGAAGCCTGAAGTCAAGGTGATCAGTCCGATCGGGCTTCAGAGAGGCACTTCGACAGAAATTGAGATGTCTGGCGATCAGTTGGGTGACGCGCATCAGATCATGTTCTATACGCCCGGCCTAGAAGCGTCGAACATTAAAGCGATCGATGGCAATAAGATCAAAATGACGGTGACCGCTGCCGCGAATGCCGACTGCGATCTTCACGCCTTTCGCGTGGTGACGCACACCGGTCTTAGCAATATGCGGTTGATGGGCGTTTCGCCCTTCCCGTCGGTTGCCGAGGTCGAACCGAACAACGAGACGGGTTCACCACAATTGATCGCAATGAACAGCACGGTGAACGGTTTGGTCGCGACCGAAGACACGGACTACTACGTCGTGGAAGTCCCTCAAGGGCAGATGATCTCTGTTGAAATCGAAGGACTTCGGCTGTCAAACGGTAACAACCTGTTTGATCCGTTCGTCGCCATTCTCGACGACCAAGGAAACGAACTTGCTCGAAGCGACGACGCAGCACTTGTGCAACAAGACTGTGTCTGCGGCGCAATTGCACCGGAAGCAGGACGCTATCTGATTGCCGTTCGTGACAGCAGCTATGGTGGTAGTCGCGAATCCTATTATCGATTGCATGTCGGCAGCTACGCTCGCCCCTTGGCGATCCTTCCCAGCGGTGGAAAACCAGGCGAGCTCCTCAAAGCGACTTGCGTCGACGCACTCGGGAATACATGGGACGAATCCTTTCAGCTTCCTTCCATCGAAAACGACCGATTCCGGATATGGTCGAAGCGCGGCGATTCGAACTCGCCATCGCCCAACTTCGTTCGCGTTAATGCCTGTGAAAACGTAATCGAAGCGGAGCCCAATGATGACGTTAAAAAAGTCCCAGTGATCGAACAATTCCCTGTTGCATTGAACGGGATGCTTCAAACTGAGAACGACCAAGATTGGTATGTGTTCTCGGCTAAGAAAGATCAGACCCTCGAGTTGCGTCTGTTTGCTCGCGGCATGATCCGATCGCCGGTCGACGGTGTTGTCGAAATTCATAAGTTCGACGGAGGACGCTTGGCCAGCAACGATGACTCAGGAGGCGGACCGGATTCGGCGTTATCGTTCAAAGCACCAGCTGATGGCAAGTATGCTGTTTGCATCAAGGACCACCTGGGCCGCCACGGACCGTTTCACGTCTATCGATTGGAGATTGAGTCGCCTCAAGCAGAACTCGTAACAACCATCAAAGAACAAGAGCGTTACATCTCGCAAACGATTCCAATCCATCGCGGCAGCCGCATGGCAGTGAACGTAATGCTCGATCGAAAATTCGTGAACGGCGACGCAAGAATTGTCATTCCTGATCTTCCGCCCGGGGTTGTTCAAACCGAAGCCATTGTTTCGGAAAAGACAAACATGGTTCAGCTGATTTTGAAAGCGGCTCCAGATGCTCCTGTTGGTGGAGCGTTGGTCGACTTAACTGCCAGCCTGAAGCAAGCTCCCGACAAAGAACTCGTTGGGCATATGAACCAACGGACTCAGTTGATTCGCGGTCAAAACAATCGCGACGTCTGGGGCGTGAACTCAGACAAACTTGCGGTTGCTGTTCTCGACCCTATTGATTTTGACATCGAAGTCGTCACCCCTCAGGTGCCGTTGGTTCGCGATGGATCGATGGGCTTGGTGGTCAAATGCAAACGCAAGGAAGGGTTTACGCGTGCGGTCAGCATTCGATTGCTCGACACACCGTCGGGGGTCTCCGCTTCGACTTCCGTGTCGATTCCTGAAGGCAAAGACGAAGTCGAGATACCGATCACAGCGAACGCAAAAGCATCGTTAGGTGTATTTCCACTTACCGTTTTGGCGACCAGCAAGGTCGACAAGAATGCAACGGTTACCGTCGCGTCCGAGTTTGTGCCACTGGAAGTCGCGGAAAGAATCTTCGATTTCCAATTCGCAAAGACAATGGCCGAGCAAGGTAAGCCAGCCAAGATCTTGATCGGCGTCGATGTGAAGAGGCCGGTAGAAGGCAAGCTAGAAGTAGAAGTGGTTGGCTTGCCACCAGGAACGACGATGAAACAATCCAAGCTGCCAGTCAGCAAGGACACCAAGAAGTTGACTTACGTTCTCGACGTTCCTGCGACAACAAGGCCTGGCAACTTCCGAACCATCATTTGTCGCGGCACGGTGACCAGTAACAAAGGTGTCATCATGCAAGTCAACGGAAACGGTGAAGTTCAAATCGATGTTGCATCGACAGCCAAACCTGGTGCTGCAGTCGCAAAAGCAGATGCCGATCAACAGCTCACTCGACTTGAACAACTTCGCAAACAACGCGAAGAACAAAACAATAACGAATAAAGTATTCCCGTATATAAAAAGTTCGGATTCTGACGAATCCGGCTACCAGCAGGTCCGAGGTATTTCATGAATCGTTCGATATCGCCGATTGTCAGCTTAAGCATCTTTCTTGCGAGCTCGGTAGCGTTTGCAGCGTCGCCTGTTTGGGAATCGATTGCAGTTTATCCATCGGATATCCATCTTGCGACCACGACCGACCTCCAGCATGTCGTCGTCGTCGCAACTCGCTCCGACGGGGTAACTCAAGATGTCACGGAGAAAGCCAAGTACACGATTGCGGATTCAAAGTTGGTTTCGTGGAAAGACTACACATTGAAGCCTGCCGCGGACGGTGAGACCAAGCTGGAAGTCGAATGGAACGGACAAAAGGCGTCTGCTGCCATCAAGGTTATTGAGGCAACAGTCACTCGCGACGTCAGCTTCACGCTCGACGTGATGCCGATACTGACTCGCAGTAGCTGCAATAACGGATCGTGCCATGGTGCTGCTCGAGGAAAGGATGGCTTTCGGTTGAGTTTGTTCGGGTTCGATCCGAAGAGCGACTACGATCGTATCACCCACGAAATCGGAATCCGTCGTATTAACTTGGCTCGCCCCGACCAGAGTCTCATTCTTTTGAAGGCGATCGGCGCTGTTCAACATACGGGGGGCAAACGAATCGAGCCTGACAGCGAGCACTACAAAACGCTGTTGAAATGGTTGGCCAACGGAGCGCAAGCCGACC
>JANPLJ010001136.1:0-8878 GCA_031426475.1 Pirellulaceae bacterium
GCTCGCGAATCGCTCATGTCGCAAGACGGAGGTACACAAGCCGACGTTCGCTACTCAATTCCCTGAATAACCAATTTTAATGAACACCTCTGTTTCGGTTCAACCAATCGATAGCAACGTCTGGGAAATCCGTAAACAGCCCATCGACTTTCGCTTCAGTAACCAGCAAACGCATCAGATCATCCACCGAAGAAACTGTTTTGGGAAGTTCGTCGATACGCATTGTGTAGGGATGGACCTTCAAGCCCAGTTCGTGAGCTCGCTCGGTTAGCGACGTCACCCGGCGATCCGACGACGACGCTCCCTCAATGACAAGCGATACGGCCGGTCCGATTCCATCGACGATCGCAGATATTTTCTTCATGCCCTCGTCCGTCCTCAAGTCGGGAGCGTCTGTCGTCTCGGTACCCTGACTGTATGAGCCTAACAGCAAAACCAATCGTCCCTCCCATTTCAGCTCATAGCGAATTCGGTTGACTTCATCGTATTCAAAGCATTGCAACCAACAGTCATCTGATTTCGTTGAATAACCGTAGTTCCGCAACATCTGGATAACAACTGAGCTTGGGTCGTACCCCTGCTGGCGATGCCAAGCCGGTTGCTTGATTTCCGGGTACACACCTACTTTGCGATCCGTTGCGACGTTGAGGCCTTGGATCAGTTGCAACTCCTCTTCGAGCGTTGCAATCTGAAATCGACTCTGCCCCTTCGGAAATCGGCTTGGAAAGACTTGCTTTCCCGTTTTGTTGCTGAACCGCTCGGTAAGATTCAGTTGCCTGAGTTCGGCGAATGTAAAGTCGATCGCATAGTAGCGTCCGTCTTTACGTTTTCGATCCGGAAATCGCAACGCAACGTCGCTGACCGTATCGACATGAATATCGTGGAGAACAATGGGGATCGAATCTTTGGTCAGGACAATATCCTGCTCGATGAAATCGGCCTTCATCGCATGCGCCATCGCTTTCGCTTCCAGCGTATGCTCTGGCAAGTAGCCACTCGCACCTCGATGCGCGATAACAAGGGGGACTTGTCCGTAACTGAAACCCGTAAGGCAAGATGCAACGACAAGCATACGGAAGAATTGAATCATGAATCGTTCACTTTATTTCAAGAGTCGCGAACGCGACGGTATTTGGAGGCAAGGAATAAGTGAATCGAACTGCAAAGTCCTCCAACCTATTCGGTTAGCGCTTTCGTAATCGCATCGATGACTTCGGAGCTGTCAGGCTCGACCCCACTGCCGAATCTTGCGATGACCATTCCTTGTCTGCTGACTAAGAACTTCTCAAAATTCCAGCCGATCGGTCCAGGTGGGACTGAAGTGGATTCGACCGATGTCAGCTGCTTGAAAAGCGGGATCGCATCCTTTCCTTTGACGTCAACCTTGCTAAACAAGTCGAACGAGACACGATAGTTCGACGTACAAAACTTCTTGATTTCTTTGTCGGAGCCAGGCTCTTGGGCGCCAAATTGATTGCACGGGACGCCCAGTACTGCCAGCCCCCTGTCTTTATATTTTTCGTGTAGAGCTTGGAGTCCAGAATACTGCGGAGTCATCCCGCATTCACTAGCAACGTTTACGATGAGCAACACCTTGCCCTTGTACTTGGAAAGCTCTACGGACTCGCCATCGATCGTCGTCAATTTGTGATCATAGATGCTCTTCGACTTCGCTGCCTCTTGGCTATCTGAAATCGAGCTGCATGCAACGACAATAACGACGGGCAACAAAAACCGACAAAACTTCAACATACCAGCTCCTTGGGAATGCTATCAAACGCATCGGCGTTCAAAAGTGGCAGCCGCACTCCGCATGCCGTCCGCCGAACTTCATCAACATCGCCAATTGGTAATCTACACAATTTTCAGGACAAAATGGGCCTGCCCGCCCGCTTTTTCACTCGAATCAGGCTTCTCGGCGTTGGGCTCGATCGCTAAAGTCCGTTCTGAAGCGGGACGGAGAATCGTCGGTAGCGATAATTGATCAGATAAACAGGAAAACATATTCCATGGTTCGCTCCTACTCTCGAAACGGCTTTGCCAGCCTCGGTTTCCCGGCATTGTTGGCACTAACCGGGTGTACGTCGATGTTTAGCGATCGTTCGCGAGAGCCGGTCGATGGCCTCGATACTCGAGCGATACGGGCAGCCGGCTACAACATCGACGAACGCGGGATTCAACGGGCGCTTCCTCCTAGCGATGGGAAACCAGCGGTCGTATTGGAAGTTCGTAACGGCAAGCCTCACTTCGAACGCATTCCGCTATCGGCTGACAAGCCGACCTTCATTCAAGATATCGTCGATGATGCAAAATTGGTTGATAAGCTAGGCCGAATCCAGGTTACAATTATTCGCCCCACTGGAGCCTCCAACCCACCGATCCGAATGGTCGCCGATTTCGATACCGAGACCAAGCGAATCGTCGTTGGCCAAAACTACGCGATCCAGCCGAACGACAAGATTGTGGTTAGCAAAGAAACTCGTAACTGGCTCGACGGTCTATCGCTCGTTCCAAAGAAATCATCCCGCTAGCCTCCTATGCAATTTGATACCGAAGCAACGATTTGTGCGATTGCGACGGGGCATGAGAGCGGTATACGAGGAGCCGTTCGTATCTCAGGCTGGTCTTGCCTGTCGATTCTCGAAAGGGCTCAAGTCATCCCTGAAGCGATTCGAAGCGCCAACCGGCCAATTAGGGTTGCGATCGAGTGGAATTTGGATGCACCGTTGGGCATGATTCCAGCCGACGTTTGGTTTTGGCCATCGAAACGAAGCTATACCGGGGCGCCATCTGCGGAGATTCATACCCTTGGAAACCCTCTGCTTTTGAATCGGATCATCGAACAGCTTTGTCAGGCTGGCGCTCGAATCGCTTTACCTGGCGAGTTTACCTTGCGGGCCTTCCTGGCAGGTCGCATGGATCTAACGCAGTGCGAAGCGGTTCTCGGAGTGATCGAGGCCCAGTCGCAAGAGACACTGGACATAGCCTTGCGGCAACTCGCGGGCGGTATTTCTGAGCCCCTTATGGCGCTTCGACAATCGCTCATTGACTTACTGGCCGATCTAGAAGCAGGGCTCGACTTCGTGGACGAGGACATACAGTTTATCAGCCGTGAACAAGTCATCGATCGCCTCGAAACAGCGAGCCATTCTGTCGAACAACTTGCCCGGCAATTAGATGCACGTCAATGCAGCCAACATCCCCCGAAGGTTGCCTTGCTGGGATTGCCAAACGCCGGAAAAAGCTCTTTAGTAAATGCGATCGCCCAAGAAAACGCGGCGATTGTTAACGAACAAGCTGGAACGACACGAGATTTTGTGCGTGTTCGTTGCTCGCTCCAACACGGCGAGATCGATCTGATCGACACTGCGGGAATCGAATCCTTGCAGAATGCGTCCCGACGGCTTTCGGAAATCGATCGATTGGCTCAAGTTCAAACGTATGTTCAGCGGGACGAAGCCGATCTGGTTCTTTATTGCATCGATAGTCGGCTTGATCAGGCGACCAAACACTCACAACTAAATCATGCGATCTCAATGGCAAGTCCGCTTGGCGACCAACCAGACTTGACCGCACCCAATGTTTGGGTGGTTTGGACAAAAGCGGACGCTGATGATGTCGTGCACGGTTGCCTGCCAACTTTTGCGCAACTTAATCCGATAGCGACTTACGTCACGAGTTCGCTAGACCGCAGGCGTCTTCAATCGTTGCTCAGTGGACTCGATAAGTGGCTATTGAAACGCGTCCATGAAATCGTTGCCGTTGCACCGATGACCGCCACGCGATGCAAAGAATCGCTTCGATTGGCATCGGAATCATTGTTGGCTGCTTATCAAGCGGCAGACCAACGTGCAGGCGACGAGATTGTTGCCAGTGAAATGAGAATTGCCTTAGAACAATTGGCTAACGTGGCTGGCGAAGTTTACACAGACGACGTGCTGGATTCGCTGTTCAGCCGCTTTTGTATAGGCAAATAGGCCATATTCGTGACTTTACCGGGTGCGTTTCTTAGTGCAATTGCCAACGCCGACAACTGCTGGAGCGTTTCGCAATGCGCCGTATACCTGTATCTCAGTTGCATTCGAAGTTCATCGTTCAAGGCCCGTCCGCCAACAACTAGCGTAATATCACGCGGAATTGAATCCCAAAACTCATGCAGATCAAGAACGAATTGGGCGATGTTATCCACATGGGAAACGCTTAGCCATACAAGCTTCGGACATTCGAGATGAACGGCGGATTTGAGCGACTTGAGAGGGATGTTCGCGCCGAAGTTCGCAGCACGCCACCCGGCTTCACGAAGAACGACTTCGACAAGCTTGCTAGGCATCGAATAATGATCGCCGCTGCAAGTTGCTCCAATGGCCAGCGGAGCGGATTGCATTGGCTCTGCCATCAAACGCCGAAACTCATGGACCAGTCGCGTACATATTTCGCATGCTCGACGCTCCTGAAAGATTTCGATCTCCGACGCATGCCACAGTTCACCAATGCGATGAAACGTTGGGGCAATTAGTTCGTCCGAGATTTTCGCGAACGACTGACAGCCAGCGTACCAGTGCGAGAGCATCTTGCGGCATTCTTTCTCGTCGCCTCGAATGATCGCGGCTTCGAAATTCTCTCGGAGCGTCAGCAACTCCTGCTCAGTCAGTTCCGCGGGCGATGAGGCTCCGTTGGATGGTTGAGCGACCCTGCCTCCAACACCCAATGCTGAAGGTGCAAGGATCTGGCGATTCGTAGCTTCTAGGAATGCCATCAATCCTTCCAGTGTGATCCGACGATGCCCGCCATGCGTTTTAGTCGTGGCAATCACCCCCCGGTCGCACCATCGCTTGATCGATGACTCGCTGACACTCAATGCTTCCGCAATCTGTTTGGGGGAAAAATTTTCTTCCATGCGAATCCAGAAATTCCTCGAGCGGCGATGGGTAAATCCATGCGGAAACGTCTTTTTCAAACGCCTGACCTTGCCAATATCGTTCATTGAACGATTTTGGCAAGTCGGTGTTTCGCGATTTTTTTCAATAATTATTGCTTTTTTTGGAAATAATCGGTATAACTGGTGAACGTTTTGGACGATATGCGGTCTGACTAAATCGCCCTAAACGTGCATTTGAGGTGGTTTTTAAGTTTTTGAGTCACAAAGTAAAGGATTTTTCGATGGCGACCTCTGTATTGAAAAAGCAAAATTCCGTCCCTAAGTCAGGTTCCAAAGCCAAGTCGACGGTTTCGGAACCGAAAGATTCGAAACCGGAAAAGATGACATCCGACAAAAGAAGGAAGGCTGCGATCTCGGATGTCACATTCCAGCTGCCGGAACTGGAGGCGGCATTCATTCAATATTGCCAGATGATGCTTCACGGCTCGAGTATCGAATCGGCATCGCAGTGGAAGAAGAGGATCGCAGCCGATGAGATCGAATTGATTCAAAACCCATTGTTCGATTCGCCAGACGCTGAGTCAGATATTCTCGGAAATGTGCTGTTGGGAGCGGGCATTTCTTCGGCTTCGACGAGCAAAAACTCACGCGTAGTAGACCTTCCTGCCCATCTGATTCGCCTTTGCGAAACGCGGTTACTAACGCCAGAGGAAGAATGGAAGCTGTTCAGGCGAATGAATTTTTTAAGACACGTTGCGATCAAATTCCGAGACGCATTGGGTGAGTCGGAACCGAATGAATGGCAGCGTCGACGGATCGAGGGCTTGATATGTGCTTCCAATTGGTACCGAGACCTGATCGTCAAATCGAACATGCGGTTGGTTATCTCCATCGTCAAAAAGTTCGTCAACAACTACAACACGTTCGACGATCTGTTAAGCGATGGAATCATGGCGCTGATGCGTGCGGTCGACAAATTTGACTACGATCGTGGATTTCGATTCAGTACCTATGCGACTCAGGTGGTGCGTCGAAATGCTTATCGAATCGTCATGAATAAACAAAAGGAACGATCGCATATTGCGACCAGCATCCACGATCCGGGCGTCGATATTTGCGCGCGTGATGAAAACTCGACGCTCTCGATCGAACGTTGGAATGATCTTCGATCGCAACTTGGTCTGCTTCTGAATCAGCTTGATCGTCGCGAAAAGCTCATCGTCCGAGCCCGGTTTTCGCTGGGAAGCCACAGTCGTGTTCAGACGTTACAATATCTTGCGGACAAACTAGGGGTTTCGAAAGAGCGTGTTCGCCAATTGGAAAAGCGCGCTCTGGAGAAACTTCGCGACATGGCTGCCCTGGTAAAACTTCCTGAAATGGAAATCTAGTGTTATTCGAACGATCTATTGAATTGCCTGCAAGCATCGATGCTTGCTTCGCATTTCACGAGCGACCGGGGGCCCTGCAGCGGCTGATACCGCCGTGGGAATCGGTTTCAATCCAGCGGTCGGATAATTCTCTGGAGCCTGGTAGTGAAGTTCTTCTCCGATCTCGAATTCTTGGAATGAACTTGAGATGGCTCGCTCGTCACGAAATTCTCAATCGCCCTCATCTATTCGTCGACAATCAGGTCTCAGGTCCGTTTGCCTCTTGGCGCCACGAACATCGCTTCGAGTCGTTAGGGCCGAATCGTACCAAGCTGGTCGACCACATCGATTATGAACTGCCATATGGCAAACTTGGTGCCGCGATGGGAAGCTCGTTTATCGAACAAAAGCTAAACGCCATGTTCGACTATCGACATCGAGTCACGACTCAAGACCTTGAATTTGCGACAACGATCGCGACGGCCAACTCCGAGTCGATGTCGCCAAAGCGAATTGCGGTGACGGGCAGCCACGGATTGATCGGTTCACTCGTGGTCGCGATTTTGAGTACGCTCGGGCATCATGTTGTGATAGTAGAACGATTGTCAAAGAAGAAGACGGAGAGTGCGACGCGAGCGACCGTCGCGAATTCCGTCCAATGGGATCCACAAAATGGATTAGAATCACCTGAGCAACTCGATGGGCTCGACGCCTTCATTCACTTGGCGGGGCAAGGAATTGGCGACCACCGTTGGTCCAAAGCAGTGAAAGCGGAATTGACGCGCAGCAGAGTCGAGGCGACTCGTGTTTTGTCCCAACAGCTATCCATGTTGCCTAGGCCTCCCAAAGTGTTTGTTTCCGCCTCGGGGGTTGGAATCTATGGCGAGCGAGGCGACGATTATCTTGAAGAAACAGAACCCTCGAGCTCCGACTTCCTTGGGAAGCTTGCGATGAATTGGGAAGGCGCGTCAAAACCGCTCAAAGATTGTGGAACACGGGTTTGCTCTGGCCGTTTGGGGGTGGTGCTTACGCCAAAGGGCGGCGCCTTGGCAAAGATGCTTCCATTGTTTCGATTTGGCCTAGGAGGTCGACTTGGTTCTGGCAAGCAGTATTGGAGTTGGATTGGTCATGACGATGCGGCTTGTGGCTTTGTTTGGCTTGCACTGAACCCAACCTGTAGCGGACCCTACAATTTTGTTGCGGGTTCGGTCACAAACGCTTTTTTCACGAAGCAGTTAGCAGCGACATTGAAGCGATTGGCCATACTACCTGTACCCAAAATAGCGCTTCGTATGGCGATGGGGGAAATGGCAGACGCACTCTTGCTCAACAGCACCCGTGCCGTCGGTAAGCGTCTTCTCGCATCGGGCTATCCCATGCGACAAATCGACCTAACGGAGGCCTTTCGCCAGTTGCTCGGCGTGCAAGAGATGTAATATTCTGCTATCTTAGAGATCTTATTAGCTCGTTCAAGCCGGGGAATTCGTCTCATGTCAGTCCAGATGCAATTATCTCGTATCATTATTAGCGAGATCAGCGACAATCAGGTTATCTACCTCAAGGAAGTCGACGGCGATCGTCAATTTCCAATCGTCATCGGCATCTGTGAGGCGAAGAGCATCGATCGACGCGTCAAAGATGACTCGAAACCGCCGCGACCGTTAACGCATGACTTGGTTGTGTCGATTGCTCAAATGCTTGGGGCTGAGATCGAAAGCGTTGTTATTTCGGACTTGAAAGATCACACATATTTCGCACAAATCCGGATGAGGCGAGACGACGTCACGATCGAGGTCGACTCGCGTCCTTCGGATGCAGTAGCAGTGGCGGTGACCTTTCAACCTCATTTGCCGATCTATGTGAACGAAGAAGTACTCCAACAAGTCGCGTCTTCTGACTGAGCATGGCACGCAACGAACAACTTATTCGCCAGCACAAGATCCTCCAGATTCTCGAGCGTCGTCGATTTGGTGCACCGCTCGAAGAGATTCGAGACTGCGTCGTCGAAGAACTCGGATTGACATCGTTGCATGTTCGTTCGATTCGACGTGACCTGGAAGCGTTACAGGCGGCAGGGCTGGACGTCGCGACCGATGAGACTCAAAGCGGCAAGGTCTGGAAGCTGCGCCGAGTCGACAAAGGGTTGCACAAGCTCACGATTTCTGCCAGCGAACTGATATCGCTGTCGATGGGACGTGACCTGATGCTGCCATTGGTCGGAACCACTTTTTGGCAAGGGATCGAGGCATTCTGGAACAAGGTGCGCGAGCAATTACCAGGTGGCGTTTGGGAACACTACCAACGCTATCGTCGAACGATGCGCGTCATGGGGCTACCGAAGAAAAGCTACGAAAAACAACAAGGGATTTTGAAGACAATCAATCGATCCATTCAAGAGCATCGGCGCGTCGAATGCGATTACGAGTCGTTGGGAAAGCCGATCGCGAAGCGCACTCTCGAGCCTTACGGCATCGCTATCTATCAGTCGAGTATCTATGTCGTCGCCATTGAAGCGTTCAAGCACGAAGACAAAGAACCCCAAGAACGGCTAAGGCATTGGAAGCTCGATCGATTTACCAAAGCAACTGCCCTCGACGATTGGTTCAAACCCGATGATGACGTCGATTTGGAG
>JANPLJ010001137.1:0-2185 GCA_031426475.1 Pirellulaceae bacterium
CTCAAGGTTCGGTTGTTCGTTGAACGCTTCTTTGATGCGGTCCAAGAACTGGGCGCGAATGATACATCCGCCTCGCCAAAGCAATGCACAGTCACCGTAGTTCAATCCCCAGTCGTATTCTTTGCTCGCCTCTTGCAGCTGAACAAAGCCCTGTGCATACGAGCAGATCTTCGATGCGTAGAGCGCTTGCTTGACCGCTTCGATGAACGCTTTCTTATCCGATACAAGCTGCTTCACGGGGCCTTCGAACGCCGCATTTTGGCCGGCACTGGGACCCTTGAGGATCTTGCTGGCCCGCACTCGGCCTTCCTTCATCGAAGAAATCGATCGAGCATAAACAGCGGTCGTTACCAAGGTGCTCGGAACGCCGAGATCCAACGCCAACTGGCTCATCCACTTGCCTGTCCCCTTGGCTCCTGCCATATCGACAATCTTGTCGACCAAATAGCCATCGCCACCTTGGTCGTCCTTGGCGCTGAAGATGTCGCGAGTGATCTCAATCAAATAACTCTGAAGCTCGCTCTTGTTCCATTCAGCAAAAACGTCATAGAGCTCTTCGTTGCTCAGTCCGCCAACCTCTTTCAAAAGGTAGTAGGCCTCGCAGATCAGCTGCATGTCGCCGTACTCGATCCCGTTGTGAACCATCTTGACGTAATGACCTGAACCGCGAGGTCCAACCCATTCGCAGCATGGAATGTCTTCCTTCGGCCCTACCTTGGCTGCAATCGACTGGAAGATTGGCTTGATCGTTTCCCAAGCAGCTTTCGAACCGCCTGGCATGAGGCTCGGCCCCTTCAACGCTCCCTCTTCACCGCCAGAAACGCCACTCCCCACAAACAACAAGCCTTTGCTTTCGACATATTTGGTCCGGCGCTCGGTATCCGCAAAGTGCGTGTTCCCGCCGTCGATCAGAATGTCTCCTGGCTCGCAATAAGGGAGCAATTGTTCGATAAGGTCGTCAACGGCCTGCCCCGCCTTTACCAGCATCATCACAAAGCGGGGACGCTTGAGGTTTTTCATCATTTCGGCGATCGAGTGGCAACCGACAAAATTCTTGCCCTTTGCTCGGCCGGCCATGAGCTCGTCGACTTTTTCAGTCGTTCGGTTGAATACGGCGACGCGGTAACCGCGGCTTTCGACGTTCAAAGCTAGGTTTTCACCCATCACGGCCAAACCAATCAGACCAAAATCGCACGACTCGCTCATGTTATTTGCTTGCTCTCAAGATCACGAAATTATTTTTCAGACACACGCCACTACTCTTAGCGAAAGATCGTCGGGAATTCTATCGCAAAGACTCCATCGAAAACACTCCGCCTGACGAATTCTCGATAAAGTACCGTCGTTCTTGGATTTATCGCGTTGCGATTTCAATCGGTTTTTTATTCGGTTTGGGGCATATTTTTTCGTTGCGACATCGTGCGGTTGCTTTAAAACCGGTTATAAAGGAGGATCTGTCGATTGCCAGCGGTTGGAGAAGCCCTTGACCCCACTCGCTCAAACAGGTAGATAATTCCTCTCAGTCAGCACGGCTCCGTCGCCAAGTGGCTAAGGCAGCGGATTGCAAATCCGCCACCGTCGGTTCAAATCCGACCGGAGCCTCTCGATAAGACCTCGGTTTTCTTAGGAAAACCGAGGTCTTTTGCATTGAAACGAACAGAATCATGATGTCTTCCGCTTTTTGGCGAACGGTCTTGGGGAGCTAAACAACCCGAAATATCAAGGTTGGACGGAACCTCGATCGCTCAATGCTCTCGACAATCCCAGATTTTCGTAGTGACCCATTCTGCATCGTTGATTGAATCGCTCGGCGGTCATTCGCATTGCGTCCCGATCCGGCTTGAAAAACGACTTGGCGCGACGGTGCTTCAAGGGATCGACCAGTTTGACATCCCGCACTGGACCTGGCCTGCCCGATAGAATCTGGGGCGGCCACCAAGAGTCGACGGATACCATTCCAATCATATCCATCCGCGTACTTCGGCCTTGGGGGATTTCGGCCGACGCTCAAGTGTGAAGGTAAACGATGTTTCGATCGACATCGATTGCACAGACAATGTCTAGCACGTGCCAAAATCTCCCATTCTTGACTTTGGTAAGGTCAAAGTTTCGACATCGGTCACTGTAGTTCCGAAGAGTCCGGTCAAACCTAGTCGGTGACGGACTCCAATCCCCTATGGCGGTT
>JANPLJ010001138.1:0-5020 GCA_031426475.1 Pirellulaceae bacterium
CTTGCTCTGATCGATAGGCGCTGTGGATATCGGTCGATTTCGATGTTCATACTGCGCGGCAAATCGAAGCGGCTCGATATCGTCGACTACGATGATTTGACGAGCCCATCGCTGTCGTTCGGCCCATTCTCGCACCCGCTGTTGCTCGTCGCTGCGACCGGCTCCCGCCAAACTGATACAAGCGACTGCGATCGACGTAGGTATTTCCGGCGAAGTCGCGAGGTTGGATTCCCGAATAGCATCGCGAATCGCCGATTCAATATTGTTGAATGCGTGGTCAAAACCGACCGAACGAGGATTGCTCGGACCAGAGCTGCCGCGACCGAGGATTTCAAATGCCGGAGCTTCGTGCATGGGACTCGACGATTCCATGGCGATCCAACAGTGAGTCTTCGATCCACCTCCGTCTACGGCGAGTATGCGTTTTTGCTTGTTAGAATCGTTCATTCAATGCATCTCGAAGTTTGCCGTAGGCGTCCTTTAACAGTTTTCTCGCGATCTCAGGCGAAGTCTTCCGGTAGGCAGCAACGATCGCGGTTTTGACCTCGCCGTCGCATTGCTGAAGTTGTTCTGCTGCTTGTTCTGCATCCAAGCCAGAGATGGCTGAGACGATGCGGACGCTGCGAGCTTTGAGCTTCGTATTCGTAGCTCGCAGGTCCACCATCCAATTTCCAAAGGTCTTTCCAAGTAATATCATCGAAGTTGTGGTCAAGATATTGAGGACCATTTTCGTCGCGGTTCCGGCTTTCAAGCGAGTCGAACCGCTGATGACTTCGGGGCCCACGATCGGCGCGATGACGATGTCTGCCCAAGATTCGAGCTCAGACGCTTCATTGCATGTCAGACCGATCGTAAACGCATCGCGACTTCGCGCGTAGCGTAAGCCGCTAATCACGTACGGGGTTCGTCCGCTCGAAGCGATTCCAACGAGAACATCATTCGCTGTCAACGAATGCCGTTTCAGATCTTCGACTGCTGCTTGCTCGTCATCTTCGGCACCTTCGATGGCAGTGGTCAGGGCGCGTGGGCCACCTGCGATGATTCCGATAACCTGTTCCGGCAAGGTATTGAAGGTCGGTGGGCATTCGGATGCATCCAAGACGCCCAGGCGGCCCGACGTTCCGGCTCCCAGATACAGAAGACGTCCGCCTTGATTAAGACGAGCAGCGATCGTTTCCGCCGCCGACGCGATCGATGGCATTACTTGCTGAACGGCCGTCGCAACCTTGGCATCCTCGGCATTCATCAACCGAACTATCTCGATGGCGGGAAGGCAATCGATATCGCTGGAGTTCGGATTGGTTCGTTCGGTGGTTAAGTGTTCCACTAAAAATTCCTGAAGAAACAAAGTATAAAAATGCCGTTGCGTAGAGCCGCGTCGAACAACAACTCTATTATGCTATAAAATTCGAGACTTCTCGCTGATCGCCAGTATCAGATTGAACTTTAGCGAGCAAATAACCAAGTAAACTTGGACCGTGAAAGTTGAGTATGGTTTCGGACGTAGCCGTCGCCAAGACGGTGGAAGAAGTGCATTAGCTTGCGGTGATCGGGGCGATTACGACATTTTTCTCAGGAGTTGTGATGAGCACTTTTCAGAAACGAGTTTTCGCCGGAGTGAGCAAGCGTTCAGGCCAAAGTGGGTGGAGCGCGTTGATCGTCCTGACTTGCAGCGTCCATTTGTTCGCCCAGGGACTCCCGATCGCAACACCTGAGTCGTGCCAGATGGATGCTGGCCAGCTTGGTAAGATCGATGAACTTGTGAACCAAGCGATCATCGATCAGAAAATGCCTGGGTGTGTTGTTTGTATTGGGCGACATGGAAAAATCGTTTCGCTGAAGGCGTTTGGGAATAAGCGACTGGAACCGACGATCGAGCCGATGACGTCCGATACCGTATTCGATATGGCGTCCATCACCAAACCCGTGGCGACGGCAACATGCATCATGCGGCTGGTCGAGGACGGGAAGGTCGGCCTGTCCGATAAGGTTGCAAAGTATTTCCCGTCATTCTCCGTCCATGGCAAAGAGAATATTTCGGTACAAAACTTGCTGCTTCACCAGAGCGGATTGATTCCGGATAATGCTCTGTCTGACTACGCCAATGGTCCGGACGAAGCTTGGCAAAAAATTTGCGATTTGAAGCTCACTGGGCCGGTCGGTGCGGTGTTTAAATACTCCGACGTGAACTTCATTGTGTTGGGCAAGATCGTCGAGCAGGTCACTGGAAAACGACTGAACGTTTATTTTGACGAGACGATTGCAAAACCGCTTTCGATGAAAGCGACGGGCTTCCTTCCGGATTCTGAGCAGCGAGAACGAGCGGCTCCGACCGAGCGGCGGGACGACCAGTGGATACAGGGCGTCGTTCATGATCCGCGTGCCCACGCACTTGGTGGAGTTGCGGGGCACGCCGGTTTATTTTCGACGGCCGAGGACTTAGCGGTCTATGCACAAATGATGCTTGGCGAGGGCGAGTACCGGCAAGGCGAGACACGAACTCGAATTCTCTCACCCGTGACAGTGTCCACAATGACGCACGGGTATCCAGTTCCGGGAGGGCTGCGCGGCTTGGGTTGGGATAAACGGACAAGCTATTCGTCGAACCGAGGCGATCTTTTCTCGTCGGCGGCGTTTGGGCATGGAGGCTTCACTGGTACTGTGCTTTGGATCGATCCCAAACTCGATTGCTTTTTCATCTTCTTAAGCAATCGAGTTCATCCGGATGGCCGTGGGCTCGTCAATCCGCTCGCCGGAAAAATTGCCAACGTCATCGCCAGTTCAATCCGAGAGAATCATCGATGGACGGACCGCACACAATCGGTGGTTCTTGCAGGCGTGGATGTTCTTCAACGCGATGAGTTTAAGGCGCTCACAGGACAACGCATCGGGTTGATCACCAACCATACGGGGCGCAGTAGCCAGGGAACCAGCACGGCCCAAATGTTGAAGGCGGCTTCCAGTATCCAGCTTCGGGCACTATTTAGTCCCGAGCATGGATTTGAAGGAAAATTGGATATCGCCAAAGTGAGCGATAGCGAAGACAAAGATACGGGACTAAAAGTCTATAGCTTGTATGGCGAAACGCGCCGACCAACTTCGGCGATGTTGGCTGGTATCGATACGCTGGTTTTCGATATCCAAGATATCGGCACACGTTTCTACACCTATGTTTCGACGATGGGAGAAGCGATGATTGCGGCAGCCGAACACGGGAAGCGATTTGTCGTACTGGACCGTCCCAACCCTATCAACGGGCTCGATGTTGCGGGGCCGATGCTGGACGCGGGTGCCGAATCCTTTGTCGGATTCCATCGATTACCGGTCCGGCATGGAATGACAATCGGTGAGTTAGCAAAGATGTTTCGGGCTGAACTGAAACTCGAACTCGATTTGCGAGTCATTGCCTGTGAAGGATGGCGGCGGTCCGACTACTGGGACGCAACTGGGCTGACTTGGGTCAATCCGTCGCCCAATATGCGAAACCTGACTCAAGCGTTGCTCTATCCAGGCATTGGATTGCTGGAGATGACCAACCTGTCGGTCGGTCGAGGTACCGATACGCCGTTCGAAATCCTTGGATCGCCGTGGATGGACGGACGATTATTGGCGCGGCATTTAAATCAGCAAGAGTTAGGGGGCGTCGTGTTCGTACCGAACGAATTCACCCCCACGTCGAGCAAATTCGCTGGGGAGCTCTGCAAGGGAGTGAACATCGTTATCACCGATCGCGAGAGACTGGAACCGGTCCAAGTCGGACTTGCGATCGCGACGAGCTTGCATCAGTTGTATCCGAAGGCGTGGCAAACGCAGAATCTGAATCGACTCCTCGGGAATCAAGCGATGTTGAAAGCGATCCTGGATGAGAGTTCGATCGCAGTCTTGAATGAGCTACAAAAGGTCGACGTCGCCGAGTTCATGAAGCGACGACAAGACTTCTTGATTTACTGATGCGATGGTGTCGATTTCACGCAAGCCGTCAATATCGATCGAATCGCCAGGTTTAAGTACCTCCAGGCGAAGTGAGTCCGATTCGAGGTCGGGTATACAAGCCATCACGTAGGATTTACCGATGACCCCAAGTCGCCCTCGTTCGACTTGTACGACGAGGGCGGTTTCTTCGTCGATACCGAAGCCGATGAGTTCCGGCTGTCGCTTGAGAGTTCTTGCCAGTCGTTGCATTCGATTCCGTTTAAAAAAGTGTTGATCGATCACTGCATCGCTGAAAAGGTCGAGGCCTCGTCGCAACTTTGGTTCTCGTCGACCTTCTTCGATCATAACGCGGGTCATGATCGCTGCGCCGGCGGACGTTCCACCGATGACACCGCCGCGACCGAGGAGTTCTTGCAATTGAGCTTCCGATTCGGTCTCTGTGTAAAGATTGGCCAGCCACGATTGTTCGCCTCCGCTGAACCAGACCGATGTGGCGTTGCGGATAGGCTCAGAGAACCCCGGCCGTTCAGCATCTTCGCGACTGGGCGCCTGCAGAACCTGAACGGATGCAAACCGCCAGTTTCGCCATTCAGATTTGAGCCTGTCAACGTCCGACGGCGTCGCGGCGTAAGCTGGTATGATCACAAGTCGCCCTTTCTTGCCGCCGGAGAGCTCCCAAAACCTTTGTCGGATAATCGGCGGCAAATCGCCACCGCCCGCGATCAGAAGCGTTCCTCCACGGAACCGCGACAGAAAATCCGGTTCGCGCGACGAGTCGAGACGAGCAGCCCAATTGCCACCAATCCACGAAAGCAAGCTTGCGAAACACATCAACACCAGAGTGAGTAGCCAGAAGGAACCGGCGCGGCGTGTTACACGAGTAATACCAGGTTCGGGCGAGTGATTGGAAATCATGGATTGCGAAGCGATAAGGAGAAGAGACGGACAAGAATAGATAGTGCTTAAATACGCTATCGCCTGAAACCCGGTTCGTCAAATTGCGTATATTAGAGTTCTCAACCCTAATTCTAAGTTGGATGACGCGCTAATGCTTCATCCAACTTAGATTTTAGGGTGGGTAGCCGAA
>JANPLJ010001139.1:0-2972 GCA_031426475.1 Pirellulaceae bacterium
TGGTTCGAATTCGATATCCTTTTCAGGAAATCCAGGGACTCGTCCTTCCGCAACCGCGACAATGCGATCGCGTAATTCGCCGAGTTCTTCGCGCGTGAACATATCTTCAACCACGACATAGCCGTCTCGTTGGTACGTTTCAATCAAGGTATCGTTGGCTGTGGACATCATTTCTCTCCTTTTGGATTTGTAGTGAACATTGATTTAAATTGAAACGAATACAAGTCGCATTCTTGTATCACGAAACGCAGGCGAATGACTTGGCCTGCAAGAGACTCAAGCCTCTTGTCGCCGTTCCAGTGAACGGGCTGATCGATTTGGTCGCCATAAAGTTGCGTACAGTCTTCGAGACGAAATCCAGGAATCGCTTTGCCATCGGATTGTTGGATCTCTACTCTGAGGCTCCCGGCAGCGCTCGAGCTGTAATTCAATTTAAGTTCATTACCTGCGAAAACCAGCGGCTTTGTCAGCAGCTCGCCGATCGTCGATCCGGAATGGACGGAAATGAACCCATCGGTGCGCAAAACGTATCGGTCACCACTTCGGTGATAAATTGACATTTCATCCGGACTGGTTGGTATAACATTCAAGGCAACATAGTTTGAACGGTTTCGCCATCGCGCCGGGTCGAGCCCGGGTCGAATGAACGCTTCGGTAAAGACTCGATCGTAGGCGATCGAACCGGCGCGAGTGGACATCATCAAGATATCAGTCGCGTTGACATCCTTCGCATCGTACTGAGGCGCATCGCCTCGGCCGGGTACAAACCGAGTCGGCAGCGCGATGTAGATGTGCGGCGCGCGGAAGTATGGCTGCGTCCCGTTCGTGTAAAGATGCTCTCCGGGCAAGTTGGGATTCATGGCCACGGGTTTGGTCCAAATCTTGAAATCCTTCGATGTCGCACGGCTAACACTTCGCAATCGTTCGGACTCCGTCCAGGTTCGGAAGTAGCAAACGTACTGCCGTTCCGCTTCGGACCAGAACGACACATTGGGCGAATCGAACGCATGACGCCATTCGGGCTGGTAGGGAATCGCCTCATGCTGCTTCGTCCATTTCAAGCCATCGCTCGACACGAAAGCAAACAACCCGATTCCCGTCTCCTTCGTTCCGCGTTTATCGCCAGCGCCCGGATATCCAGCGAGCGCCTTGAATCGCTCATTCGGATCAACTCCCGGACGCGTGTCGAGGAACGGCATGAAGTTTGTCAGGAATGGCGGCTGCTTCGCAAGGATGACATTGTTCTCGATCGTCCCGTCGAATTCGTGCATCCTAAAATTAGGAAACGTCCATTCATGTCCATCGACACTTTCCGCATAATGCACGGTTTCACCGGGGTGCCCGGTGTGTATCTCGCCTTGGTAGGCAGGGTCCGAACCACGATAGTTCGCTCGATAAAGAGCTCCGTCTTGGATAACCGTCGCCATGTGGCGTTCGGGAAGTGGTGATTTCGGACGCGGAGTCTTCACTGGGTTATGCAACCTCAGTTCGACATCTTGCATGCTTTCGATAAGTAGCTTGTCGACGAACAGCTCACGTCGCGAACCAATTTCGATCGGCTGAGCGAAGCTGCTTAACGACGTTAGCAGTAACGTCGCGGTACCAATGACAAACGTTCTTATTTCCATGAGTCATCCTCTCGAGCGCCAAACAAATCCGTCTGTGGTAGTAGTAATTCCGGAAGGTTGCCATCGGCTAATTCATCAGGCAATGGGTAATGTCGAGCGGGGTTGCCGTAAGCGAGTGTGTTAGGTGGAACGTCCTTGGTGACGACCGAGCCAGCTCCGATGATACAGTTACGTCCTATGCTTACCTCTGGGCAGATCGTAACACCGCCACCGATGCTCACGTGATCGCCGATGCGAGGACCGCAGACGGGAGCCGCGCGTCGCATCGGATACTTGTCATTGAGAAACGTTGTCCCCGGCCCGATGAAGACCATATCGCCGATCTGGGTTGTGCTGGGGAGATAGACATGAGCCATGATCTTGACGCCACTGCCAATTCGCAGTCGACCCTCGAGCGTACATTTGTGATGAACGACGCAGCGGTCCCCGATCGTCACTTCGCCGCGAATCAATACCTGATGGCCACACTGGAAGCGATTGCCAATGGTCGTGTTCGCATAAATGATCGTTCCGGAACGAATGATGGCATAGTCACCGATGACCAATGGCGCTGAATCGCTAGGATAGCGATATCCGAGCACCACATCGATATCGACTTGTGAGTTTTCACCGATGCGACAATAGACACTAGGTTCGATGGTGCGACTCCTTTTCGAATCGGTTCAATATCTCAACAGCCTTTTGAGCAAGCACATCTCCAGCAGGTTTTTTCAGCGGCGGCCGAAATCGGGTGTAGCGATAGTGAGAGCTCATGTATTCTTGGTCGCCCGTGTTGTCGCTGTCGGTGATATAGCCATGGGAAAGATTGGTGTAACCGCACGGAATGCTGAGCGGCATCCGTGAGTCTCGCCGAATTTGTCGACCGATTCCTTGGAACGGCTCACAGGGCAAACCGACCACTCCGACGTCTCCCAATCGAAGGACTGCGATTTCCATCGCAATGTGTTTAGCAACCGAGTCTGCTCGTCCCTCGCGATGTACTTCTAAAGCCCAAAGGTTCCATCGTCGCAATATCTGAACCAGATCAGCACGAAAGTTCGGCGATAGTTCTTTCGGGAAATTCTGTCCGACGCAAGCACGAGTATTTTCATCACCCGACCGAGCGCGAAGAATGAAGTCATCCATTTCGGCAAGTTCTGCGGTCAGCGCGATCGCGGGTGGCAGGGGAGCCAGCGGAACGTAGACTTCTGCGACTTCGAATTGCATTCCATCTCTCTCGGACGGTTTCAATCTCTCCATCGCGTCGAGGTAGCGATCCCCAAGCATCGTTCCGAACTCGCTGGATCGAGCGACATTGCCGAATAACATCTCTTTTGAATTGACGTCGCCGGCGCAACCTTGCAG
>JANPLJ010001140.1:0-5748 GCA_031426475.1 Pirellulaceae bacterium
ATCGCCTCGTTTATTTGTGCACGGCCTACGCTCGGCCACAAGTCGCACCAGCGTTTTCCTGCATAGGGTTCGAAGGTGTCGATCTCCATGATGCAGCGCCCACGATCGTTCATCTTGACCAAACAGCCTTCGGCATCAAGCACCTTTAGACAGTCTGGACTGCTCTCGAATACGGCTCGGTTGAACGCTTCACTCGCTTCGAGTGTGCGCTCGGCCACCCTGCGATCGTGTATATCGGTATTGGCACCTATCCACTCTCGCACCGTACCATCCTCATTGCAGACGGGAACGCCACGAACGCTGAACCATCGATAGGTATTATCGCGAGTTCGAACACGAAATTGATTTTCGTGTAACGTTTTCCGCTTGAGTGATTGCGTCCAAAGCGCAACGGTGCGTTCATGATCTTCGGGATGAATCGCCTGAAGCCAACCCCAGCCCTTGGTTTCTGCTTCCGTCTGTCCCGTGATTTCATGCCATGCGTTACTTGAAAAGAGCAGTTCTCCACTAGATGTGGTGCGCCAAACGACCGTTGCCGACGCTTCAGCCAATGCCCGGTACCGATATTCACTCTCACTCAAATCCTGTTCAGCTCGCTTTTGCTTGGTAATATCTCGTGCGATCTTCGACACGGCAATGATCTCACCAGCCTCGTCTCGAATAGGAGATACGGTCAACGAAACGTCGACCGCTTGTCCATCTTTCCGCAAACGCACCGTTTCATAGTGTTCGACCGGTTCATCGTTGCGAAGTCGATTCATGATCAAAGATTCCTCATCGATCCTATCCGCGGGAATAATGAGAAAAATAGATTTGCCTATGGCTTGATCCGCCGTGTACCCGAACAGCCGTGCTGCTCCAGCATTCCAGGTTTGGATGGTTCCATCGACGGACATCCGAACGATTGAATCATCGGTAGTCTCGATGATGGAAGCGAGAAAACGAGCCGCGTTTAGTTGCTCTGCGACGAGGGCCTCTTGCTCCCTCAACCTCTCCTCCACCTGCTGTCTTTTACGAAGCTCCTCTGCAAGTTCGTCGATACGTTCATTGAGTAAGCTGAAATGCGCTGTCGCAACTTGCTTTGGAATCAGCCGCAACATAAGGAAAGCCTCGGATGTTTCGGTTCTAGGGCAAACGGTTGTCCCTTCTACACGACATGCGATCAAGTGGCCATCACTTCCGTAAAAACCCATCGAACCGGGAACCAGGCACCGAGTTCGGCTACAGAGTTTCAGGTACTTGGCTAACTCGTCAGCCGGATCGCTGATGAGACTGGCCAACGCTTTTCCCCGAAACAACTCTGCTCTAAGGCCCAATTGAAACTCGGCGGCACGATTGGCAGTCATAATCAATCCGTCGCCCGAAACAAGCAGCATCGGCTCCGGCAAGGGGTCGGCAACGACTAAAAATTCTTCTGGCACCACGTAGTCTAGTTACCCTTCAAAGTATTCGCGTCCTTGGGCTGCCAGCGCTTCCGGTGTGGGCTTCAGATAGACCACGACTTTACATTCGCGGTCGCCACGAGCGATGGCCTGTTCGATGACGACCTTGGAATAACCCAAATTATCGGCGGCAATACTTCCGAAGACATTTGAGGTCATCATGCACAGCGCAGGACGTCCGTCGACCTTGTCGGCAAAGGGACATGCACGATTCCCAAAAACGATCTTCGTATCATCTTGCTGGATGATATAAAAATCGCCTTGAATACGTCGCTTAAGGTCCACCAAAACGTCGGCGACCTGCTCTTTGCTCAACTTCGATACGGCCAAAGCCCTTTTATAACTTTGGTTGATCTCGTCGCCGATTTCCTGCCCCACGATGCTTATAAACCCAGAGGCTTCTTCAAGTCCGACCACCTTTTGGAGCGTACCGGACAAATGCCTGAGGAGGGTACGAAGAAAAAGATCACGTTCCAATGGCAGATTCATCTGACTGATAGTCGACAACGGCAAAGACGTATCACTCATGAGTCTGGTTTCTATCGGTAATAGAAATTTTCATATAAATCCAGCCTGGACTGGACATCCCAACGGACGTCGGAACGGGATTATTTTACCGTGTGGACTCGTTCCATGATACCACTTGTTGGCAATACTCGAAGCTTAAAAGCGTATCGGTATCTTTCTCGACATTGAATCGCGGGTAGCCGGGAGCTTGACTCAACGGATCGACCATGGATTGACCCCCACGATAACGAATCGCAATCATGAAACATCTGGTGTGTAATGTCGTTTGAGCAAAATAGAGCAATTGCTCGCTTGACATGCAAATGCGATTCGTATTGGCCTCTTCCGAATCAGCTTGGCTGGTTGAACACCAATTAACGTCGGAAACTGACTGATAGTCTATTTAACGATGAATTGGCGTGGAATTTGCAAAAAAATCGGATCTGAAAGTCTTGTATTTTGGAATCCGCCGCACCGCACCATTCACGCTTACTCAGGTGAGATCCTATCATGGCCCTAATTTTTGAAACGATTCAAACAGAAGGTATCGCCGAGCAATCCTATTTAGTCGGTGACGATGAGGCGGGAGTTGCCGCGGTGATTGACCCTCGTCCTGACGTCGAAATCTATCTCGAGCTCGCTCAAAAGCGAAAAGTTTCGATCACGCACATTTTTGAGACGCACATTCATGCCGACTTGATGAGTGGCTCACGAGAATTGGCGGCCCGTGTCCAGACCGCAACGATCTATGTGAGTGTCGAGGGACGCGCGAGATACGCTTTTGAGCACCAGGGCATCAAGGATGACGCATCGTTCGAGTTGGGAAGCCTTGTCGTGACGGCGCGTCATACGCCAGGGCATACCCCCGAGCATATGTCGTATGAAGCATCCGAGAAAAAACGTTCACCAAAAATTTGGGGGATCTTCACTGGCGATTCGCTGTTTGTTAATTCTGCGGGCCGACCCGATTTGATGGGCGACAAACAAAAGGATGTGTTGGCTGCAAAGCTTTATGACACACTATACCACTATTTTTTGAAACTGGCAGACGACATCATCATCTACCCGACGCACGGTCATGGATCTCCATGCGGAGCGGATATTGGCGACCGTCTCACCAGTACGATCGGTTATGAACGCCGATTCAATCCGTTTCTGCAGATTCCCGACAAGACGAAATTCAAAGAGTATGCACTATCATCCGCTCCACCCGAGCCAACCTATTACAAGCCGATGAAAGCGCTGAATGCGAAAGGACCACCGGTTCTTGGCAACTTGCCGTTAGTACCGGGACTTCCGCCAAAAGAATTTCAAGCCGCCATCAAAAGAGAAAGTGCGGTTGTGATTGACACTCGAGCGATGCTGGCATTCGGTGGAGGTCACCTCCCCAATGCTATGAACATTGGCGGATTGCCTGAGCTGTCTGTTTGGGCCGGATGGTTTCTGGATCCGGATCAATCTATTCTCCTGGTATTGGAGGACGATAAGGATGTTTCGAAGATCGTTCCCTTATTCGTGCGGACAGCGTTCACCAAGTTCTCCGGCTACCTCGTCGGCGGTATGAAAGCCTGGGATAACGCTGCCCTTCCCATTGAGTCTATAGGCCAGATTACCGTGCACGAAGTAAAAGAACGGGCTAGCGAGCTCCAGATTCTGGACGTTCGTTCGCCGGAGGAATTTGAGAAAGGCCATATCCTAGGCGCGACTCACATCTTCCTTCCCGAACTTAAAGCGAAATCAAACATCTTGAAAAAACGTGTTCCCATCGCCGTGTATTGCGACAGTGGCTATCGGGCCAGCTTAGGGACGAGCATCCTGAAACCGCTTGGCTTTGATGTCATGAACGTACCAGGTAGTTGGCAAGCTTGGAAAAACGCCAAGTATCCTGTGGAATCAAAGAAAGCGAGCGCCGCATGAAGTCTCTTATCTTCATTGGATCCGGGCTGTTAATGTTTTCGTCGACCCTCGCGTTTGTTCCAGAAGTGGGGACGAGTGCGCTGGAGTACTCTGGTCCAGCCTGGTCCCCCTACCTCGTGGGTGCATTGATCGGTGTTTTGTCAATGTTCACGTTCTATTTTTCCGACAAGCCCCTAGGTGCCTCGACCGGCTATGCACGTGTTGCTGGAATGGTAGGAAGACTCTTTGCGCCTAAACACACTGCGTCTTTAAAGTATTACACAGACAACTCACCGGCGGTGGATTGGGAGGTGATGCTGGTTGTGGGAGCTGTCGTGGGAGCCTTTCTTGCTGCGTGGCAAGGTGGCGAATGGACCGGCGAGTGGGTACCAGCCATGTGGGGAGCACGCTTTGGTGAAGATAGCCTTTGGTTACGATTGGGAGCTGCTTTGGTGGGTGGCGTATTCATGGCCTTTGGCGCACGCTTGGCCGGCGGTTGTACTAGCGGTCATGGTATAAGTGGTACTCTTCAACTCTCGGTAGGATCTTGGATTGCGGTCATCTGCTTTTTTGTGGGTGGAATTGCTACGGCTCTATTGATGTATCGAGTCTAGAACCTAGAACTTTTGAGGGATAATCCATGTCGCTTGTCACTGAATCACCCAACAAATCACGAATTGAGCCAAGAGTGGAGGCAATCGATAAAGGCGGACCGGAAAAAGACTCACCAACTAAAAAGGAGTTTTCGGCAAAGCAGTTGATGCTCGGTGCGCTATTTGGAATCATCTTCGGCTTCCTTCTTCAAAAAGGTGGCGTCGCGAAATATAACGTCCTCATGGGCATTCTACTCCTCGAAGATTTCACAGTGGTCAAGGTAATGATGAGTGCAATCTTGGTGGGAACGGTCGGGATATTTACGTTGCGTGCCATGGGTCTAGTCAAATTGCATATTAAGCCAACGCGATATGCGGCCAACGTTCTGGGTGGCTTGCTCTTCGGAGTTGGGTTCGCATTACTTGGATATTGCCCAGGCACGGGTGCTGCTGCGTTAGGACAAGGGAATTACGACGCGATTGTTGGGATCGTTGGTCTCATGGCCGGATCGTACTTGTTCGCCGAAATGTCATCTTTGCTGAGCAAGACGATTATGAAATGGGGTGATCGAGGCAAGTTGATGCTGCATGAAGTCGTCGCTTTGCCGCTGTTCATGTTCTTGCTCGTTTGGGTTCCTTTCTTAGCGCTCGTTCTATTCGCGGTGGATCGATTTACAGTCCGTTGATTGCGGTACGCTGACATCCGAACCAAAGCGAGAGCTGGCAACTGTTTCGAAGAAGCTCAATTTGCCCAGCAACCGTTATAGCTTGGTGTTCAGAGAATCTTGGGTCTGACTTGCGCATCGCGGCGCGACAATCGCACTTAAGTGAGGGGAAACAGAACTTGAATTCATACGAAACGAGAAACGAAAATGACAAGAGAATTAGTATCACTGGGAATTATCCTGATGCTTGGGTGTGCGGTAGCAAACGCCCAGTCTCAGCCAAAACAGCCAAGCGGGGAGCATGTCGTTTTACAAGCCGTTGTCCATATGAACTCTAACAGTCCGGTTCGGCAAGGACATGGGCTCAAGAATATAGCCAACGTCCTGAAGCAAGAACCGGACGCCAAGTTGGAGGTTGTTTGCCATGGCGATGGAGTCAAGTTGGTTGTCGACGGTGAATCAAGATTCACCGAGAGAGTTAAAGAGTTGATCAAGTTGGGAGTGCGATTCATCGCCTGCGAAAACACAATGAAGGAAAAGCAGATTCCTCGGGATAAACTTCTTCCCGGTGTAAAAACCGTCCCATCCGGGGCTGTAGAAGTTATCAGAAAACAGCAGGAAGGTTTTAGCTATTTCAAACCTTAA
>JANPLJ010001141.1:0-4590 GCA_031426475.1 Pirellulaceae bacterium
CCACCAGCCCATTTTTTCCGTGTCAACAATGCCGACAAGATCAAAGTTGCTTCGGTAATGGGTGGGGCGCCGCGACGTAATTCCGCCGCGTGTTTTGGTGAACGATTCACCGGTATAAATGTATTGGAAAGTAATCCCGCCATACAACCAACAACGACGAGAATCTAACCATAATTCTTTCCTGAAATAGCAAATAAACTTCCGCCAACAGCTTCTTGTTGCGTTTTCGCGACATGTTGCGTTAACGCAACACAGGAAAAACGAAACTTACACAACCGTAGCTTTCGTTTTCATGCTCTAAAGGCAGGACTGAGAGAAATTTTGAAAAATTTCGATTCGCATTTCGCACCTCTTAGAGCCGCTTTTCCGGTGCGGCCTCCGGACTTTCACAATCAATTTCGATATGATTTCGCGGCGCTTTGAACCAAGAAAAGAACTGTCTGGCACGTATCTTGCGATTCTTGTCTGCCACGAATTTCTATTTTCGAACAAACGGAGGTTTTTATGCTAGTTTTGCGAAGAATCGTCTCTTTAGGGCTAGTCTGTTTGGTTGCGATCGTCGCTTTCGCATTGGAAGCGGGAGGTCTTCAATCGGTCACCTCAAGAAGCGATAGCCAAGCCATTGCGTCGAGATACCCGTTGCGAGTTCGAACGCCGAGTCTATTCGAACGTTCCAAAGGAACGGCCGCGGCAAGCACCTCGAGGCAACGAGTATAACGATGCCCCCGATGGGTCTCGCATTTTAGTCGGCCGGAACAAGTCGCTAGCGAACTTGGATGTTGAATAAAACGTTGACGACGCTGTTCCGGCAAAACCGAGGTTTCCGATTGCCGGAACTGCGCAGATTATCTTTCTCAAATTGTCGAACGCAATTGGCTGCTTGCTCCGGCCTACCGTCGGACAGGCTAACTCGGGGCACACTTGAATCGAAGTCGCATCGGTTTGTCGGCTCGAATTCTGCGTAACCAATCGCACATCATGTGGAATATTGGTTCTGATCACGCTATCATGTTGGATTCTGTGGCTTGCTTTCGCACCTCAGGATTCATAAGACCCACCTTTCAAACATGTGATCAGCAGGAACCCATCGATGATCCAATACAGCAAAACATTCCCTCGACGTCGGCTTTTGAAGGCCGCTGCGTCGACCGTCGGTGCAGCGGCAGTCTTTCCAACCATTATTCCAAGCTCGGCGCTCGGTCGAGATGGAGCTGTTGCTCCGAGCGAACGAATCGTCGTCGGGGGCATTGGAATCGGCCGCCGCGGAACCTACGACCTCGGATGTTTTCTCGAGCAAAGCGACGTTCAGTTTGCGGCCGTTTGCGATGTTAAAGAAGGTCAACGAGTGGCGATCAAAAAAATGGTCGACGAGAAGTATGGCAATCAGAATTGCGGCATGCACGAAGATTTCCGAGAGCTCTTGGATCGGAAGGATATCGATGCGGTTTTGATTGCGACCGGCCCAAACTGGCATTGCACCAGCGCTGTGCTTGCAGCAAAGGCTGGTAAAGATATGTATTGCGAAAAGCCATGTACGAAAAATATCGTGCAGAGTATTGCATTAGCTGACATCATGAAGCGTACGGCCAGAATCTTCCAAGCCGGTACACAGCGACGCAATCTTCCGCACTTTGCGTTTGCTTGTTATCTAGCGCGAACGGGCAAGCTTGGAAAATTGAAAAAGGTCTTTGCGCATCCACGTGGCATGACCGCGATGTCGAGCGGATGGATGGAGCCAGAGCTTACGCCGGAAACGTATAAAGTCGATTGGGATATGTACCTCGGACCAGCTGCCTGGCGTCCATTCAATCCGAAACATTTAGACGGTTTTAACTTTGAGAAGGGTGGTGGGCTTGTTGGTGGTGGGGTCCTGGAGTGGGGTTCACATTGCGTCGATCTGTGCCAATGGGCTGTGAACGATTGCCCGCCTCCGATCGAATACAATGCTCCCGAAAACGGCGAAATGGTTGCGACCTATGAGGATGGTTGCCAGTTGATATTCCGCGAAAACGGTTGGATCCCGCTCGGATCGTGCCCAGTGCGTTTCGAAGGCGAGACTGGTTGGGTAGAAGCGGGCGACAGCGGCAAGATGGTGCTGAGCTCGCCTGAACTGTTGGCTGGTAAAACGGTCGAAGAGATCGATCGCTATCCGGCAACATTCCACGTTCGTGATTTTCTGGATTGCGTCAAGTCACGAAGCCAACCGAAAGGGAATGCCGAGGCTGCTGCGCGAGCTCACATCGCGTGCCATGCTGCGAACATTGCATTGTTCTTGAATCGACAAGTCAAGTTGGACCTTAAGAACTACGAATTTATCAATGATGAAGAGGCGAATCGCTTGCGATCAGAAGCACTTCGCGAACCCTGGCGTATTTAGGCTTTGTTTCTAAAGATCGAATTGGAGGTAGCTACGTTCGCCAGAACGTGGAAATCCCTCTGAAGAACCACGCTCTGGCGAGCGTAGCTACCTGTTTAGAAACAAAGCCTAGTCTTGGTTCCTCGTTCAAATCATTTGCTCACGTTTCACATTTATCATTCTGGAAAAATCATAATGCGTTGCCTTCCTAAGCTACTTTTCTATTCAGTGCTGATCGGGACACCCGCCTGGACTTGCCAAATCGGTTCGTCCCAGGACAAAGCAAAAGACGCCGTCTTTCAGGTCGCTTCGATTTCGTCCGAGAGCGAGCTGATCGCGATCCTTACAAAGGCTGACTCGCCGGGTGCCGACAAAGCGATGGCATGCAAGCGGCTGGCAATTTACGGTACCGGTGCAGCTGCTCCTGAGTTGGGAAAACTGCTCAAGGATGAACAGCTTGCTTCGTGGTCTCGAATCGCGCTGGAAGCCATCCCTGGAAAAGAATCAGTGGCTGCGCTACGTACCGCAGCCGAATCATTAAGCGGTAGATTGCTTGTCGGCGCAATCAATTCGCTGGGCGTCCGACGCGACGCCGATGCAGTGGACATGTTGGTCAAGCGACTAAAAGATGCAGATACCGACGTCGCTTCTGCGGCGGCCATCGCGCTCGGCTGTATCGGCGGCAAGACAGCATCGGATGCGCTTCGGCAATCGATGGCCGGAGCTCCGGCTAATGTCCGATCCGCCATCGCTGAGGGATGTGTACTGTGCGCAGAACGCTTCTTAAAGGAAGGAGACGCAGCTGTTGCAATCGCAGTCTATGACGAAGTGCGAAAAGCGGATGTACCAGTTCAGCGCATTGTCGAAGCGACACGCGGGGCGATTCTCGCTCGAAAGCAAGATGGTATTCCAATTTTACTAGAACAGTTGCGATCAGCAGACAAGCCGATGTTCCAGGTGGGGCTGTGGACAGCACGCGAGCTGCCAGGCAAAGAAATCGTCGATGCGTTAGTAGGTGAACTTAGCAATGCAACTCCGGAACGCGCTGCCTTAATCGTTTTGGCATTGGCGGATCGAAAAGAAACGGTTGATCTACCAAAGATTGTCCAGATCGCATCCAGTGGTTCTAGGGAAGTGCGAGTTGCTGCCTTGACTGCCATTAGCCGCATCGGCGATTCCAGCTGCGTTGACCCACTGGTAAAATTGGCACTCGATAAAGAGGCCGACTTGTTTCTGCCCGTCAAAGCAGCGTTGGCCGCTATGCCAGACGAAAGTGTCGACAAGGCGATCACCGATAGGCTTCCCAAAGCGAGCGGCGAATTGCAACAGCTACTGATCGAAGTCGTCGGTCAACGTCGTATCGAAGCAACGTCAGAATTGGTCAAGGCGCTCGATAGTCCCAGCCAATCGATTCGCAAAGCAGCGTTAGAATCATTAGGCAGCACTGTTCCACAAAGTCAGCTCTCCATTTTGATAAAACAAGCTCTTTCTCCCAAGAACGCCGAGGACGCTGCGATTGCGAAGCAAGCGCTCGTAACTGCCGCCATTCGAATGCCGGATAAGGAAGCATGCGCTGCAGAAATTGCTGCTTCAATCAAGAGTAGCGATCTCGCCAAGAAGACAACACTATTAGAAATCCTCGGTTCGGTAGGCGGCACGACTGCATTGCAAACAATTGCGAGTGCAGCAAAAGACCCGGATCCACAGATGAAGGACGTCGGCAGTCGGTTGTTAGGAGATTGGACGACCATCGATGCCGCGCCTGTCTTGTTAGACCTGGCTACTACTGGGCCCCTCGACAAATTCCAGGTCCGAGCGATGCGAGGCTACATCCGAATCGTTCGCCAATTTGCCATACCGGAAAAGGAAAGAATCGACATGTTCGGCAAAGCATTGGACGCAGCCAAGCAACCTGCCGAGCAGAAGCTCATCGTTGAGAATCTTGCGATCTTTCCAAGCGTTGGCACGTTGAAGCTGGCCATTCAAGCCATGAAGATCCCCGCCGTTTCTGAAGATGCCAAGACAGCAGCCAAAAAGATCGGCGAGAAAATCAGCGATAAAAAGGGAGTCGCCGAGTTGATGAAGCAAGCGGGACTTTGAAGTTCCAATCGACAAATTTAGGTTGTTGACGCTCTCCTGCCAGACGAGCTGGAATGGCGAGGACTTAAGTAGCGGGACCGCCCCAAACCACCGGTGAACGGCGACAAAAAACGAAAGAAACGGCCGGCTCGCGC
>JANPLJ010001142.1:0-10562 GCA_031426475.1 Pirellulaceae bacterium
CCACCCGTAACCGTTGCACGATAGATACGAAGCGTTTGACCACTCGGAATCACAGGAAGGTTACTGATGAGTACTTTTCCGTCGCGTGCTGTGACGCTGGAATTCGTCACAACAACCTGGGTGATCGCAGCGGATGCGCTGTTCGGCACAGCTGGGCTTTCTCCCGATGTCGATACAAACGCGAAACGATACTGATACGTTCCTGATGCCAGTGCATTTGTTAAAGCGACGACAGGCGGAGTCGTGTCTTGCGCAACAACGACCTGCGGCATCGCCTTGGCGATCGTTGTATCCGGGGACGATGCCTTGCTTATCGAAACCGGTTGATTCTGATCGACGAAACTCGTCGTACCCGTTGGTACGATACCGACGAACTCAAATACGGGAACACCGGTAGTTGGGACCAGAGCTCGATAGACGCGTAGCGTTTGACCGGAGGGAGTCGACGGCAAGTTGCTGATAGAAATTTCTTGCTGCGTCGGAAGCAAGACGACCGATATCGGAGTTGTTCCCGATAGTACTGCCGATGATGTGCTCTCCTGGCCACTCGACGTTGCAAACGCGAATCGGTACTGATATGTCCCGCTTGGCAATATCGTTGTACCGGTAGCGGCTCTCGGCGTAAACGTTGTGCCCGTGACAATGGGTGCCGAGATACTGGTACTCGGCAATGACGGCAACCCTAGGCGAACCGGAATATTTTCATCGATGAACGACCGTGTTGTATTGGTGACAATTCCAGCTAGCGAATAAGTACCGATAACTCCGCTTACAACCGGAGCGCGATAGATTCGCAACGAGCTGCCGACAGGTGTCGCAGGCAAGTTGTCGATGGTAACGCGTCCGTTGGCGATGCCTGGCGAGGTTGCAACGACCACATTCCCTGCGGCCAACGTCGACTCGCTTTCACTGCCATCGCCGGTCGCAAAGCGAAACTCATAGGCATAGGTTCCAGCGGCAAGCGCCACGGAGAGGCGAGGATCCGCTGAACTCGTAAAGACCGTAGCTACATTCGGAGATGTAATCAAGGTGTTGGGTGTCGTCGTCAAGACCAAGCCTAAGGTGGCATTTCTATCGACGAAATCGGTTTGGCTTGCGTCCAGCTCGGCGACTTTACGATACTCGCCATCCAGTCCTGTATTGGCATCGACATTAGCGCGGTAGATAGCCAAACGTTGATTCGAGCCTAAGGCAGGCAAGGCCGATACGCGAATTTGTCCATTGCTGACTCCGCCAGTATTCGCAACTCGAATGGAAGCCGTTGGCGACGATGCAGGTCCAGTTCGAGGAGTCGACGGAGAACTGATATCGACGAATGCAAATCGATAACGATATAAGCCGGCCGTCAAACCGTTAGTCAAATCTACGTTCGATGTTGACGTCAATCCAACAGCCGACGAGAGCGGCGCACCTTGAGTTGCTCGAACACCCCCAGCCGAACCTTGAACAATGAGATTTTCAGAGACGACATGGACGACATCCAAGTCATCAAAGCGTCCTGCGACTGTCATGACTTCGGTCGTGGAAGCAGCCCCGGTTCGTGTCTTGACGAACAATCCATTGACCGTGTTGTTCACCAGTCGATTGCCATGAATACTCGGGCCTATCCGATCGAAATCGGAGATAAACCTTCCGACCAGCTGCGTCGCTGGATCATGAAAATTACTTTCCTTGAAACTATTTGGCGTCGCGGCTAATGCAGCATCCGCTGATCGCGTAATGATGTTGTTCGCGATTGTCGGTCGAGAATCGACCATGTGGATTGGAGTGATGACTTGTGACACACCATCAACAATGACTTGACCTCCACCAAAGCGCACATCGGCATGAACAATCGAATTCAGGAAGAGCCCGTTGAGCTCTCGATCTTGCCGGCTCGCCGATGCCATGCTTGCGTCAACTTGGTTGCGTATATCGATACCACCCCAATCACCCTGAGCAGCGGTTGGTGGGTTCGTATCCCGATTCGTACCGCGTCCGAGGGTGCTATCATTGATCGACGTAAAGTATACGTTTCCTGGAATTGCATTCCCACTCAGGTCGCTTATCACTCGACCGCTGCTATCGATGAATCGAGGAATTCCAAGAACTTGTAGCGCGCCGCCGCTTCGATCGACCGAAATCGTTGTACTGCCAACACCGATTCGAGCACGCGTCATCTTGACGATCGCACCTGCATCGATCAGGACGGTGACGTTTTTCGGAACATCGAAAGTCGAGCCATCCGCTTGAGCTTGACCCAGTCGATTAAAGCCTACTTCATAGGCGAGATTATCGGCAGGTGTTTCGATTAACCCGTCAGCACCACCGTTGCCAGCAATACGAATAACGACATTGACTTTAAGCATCAGTCCTGATGCCAGGTCAGCAGCGATGCGCAGTGACTCGGAACTCAAATTACTCGACGTTCCGTTGCGAATCGCTCGATAGACGTCGCCCGATTGGCTCTTGAAGAGCTGACCGGTGGTGACGCTTGCGGCGTTGGGATAAAGCGCGCTCGTGTTCAGAAACGTTGGGGCTGCAGCTAACGCGGCCGCGATCGTCCGATAGGGCGATGCGAGCGTCCCTAGACCAGCACCGGTGCCAGGTGCCGCTTTATCGACATAGAGGGTGCTCAATGGTTCGTTCGGAACAAACCAGAAGTCAAAGAGACCACCAGGACGACCATCGCTGTCGCCATCCAGTGCTGTACCTTCCGCTTGACCGGTCTTGCGAGTTTCGCGCATGAGGGCGTTCTCAGGAGGCTGAAAGTCCATTCGCAGCTCATACCGACCTTCTGATCGTCCGCCTAGTCCTGAATCTTCGATGTTCGGATCGTAAGCCTGGTTTCCTTTGGCACTGACCCCGACAATATAGTCACCCGCTACCAGATCGAGCGCAAGGAACGAATCTTGGCTGTAGTAGTCATCGTTGCTCGAGATTTCTTTCCAGCTCGCACCGTCCCGCTGATACAGTCGAATTGCCGAATCCAGCAAACTCGAATTCGGCGCGCGCTCGGCTGCAATCTCGATCTTGACCCGGCCTGACAATGGCAAGCTGAAACGATAAAGATCGATGTCCTTACCTTCAGGGCGATGAGCATGCTGCCCATAAACGTTGTCTGCATTGCCCGGAAACACCAATTCGGTATCGATACCGGGATTGATCGGCGGAGTGTTACTTTGCACTGTCAGCCCAGGTATCTCATCGGAGGTGCCTAGCCCCAAGAGATTCCCAATTCCGCGAGCAAAAGTCCGGAAGAGGTCGCTTCCAAACTTATTCTGGTCTGCGGAATTGAAATCCTGAATATCGATAACGGTTGCTGCCTGTCCATTAAAGGCTAGTGAACCGGTCGCGAGGAATGGGGCGCCTGGTCCATTCACAGCAACGGTATTGATCCCGCCAATCGGCGTGATCACAGCCCGCATATCGCCAACGGCAACCGTCAATCCTCGCGTGTTTGTTTCGATAAATCGAACGCCAAGATAGTTTTCATAGAGCGAGAAAATGCGTCGGACCAATTGCTTTTGGTCCTCGGTGATGGCATTCAGTTGAGTCGTGCCATTGACCGTCCCCAAGAATCCTTGGAAGTTGTACTCAATGACTTCGATACCATCGGTATCGGTTCGCAATACGTGCTGCTGATAGCGATTGTTGCGATTTCCCGGTTCGGTGTCGGCACCTGGAAAGTCAAGAATATAAGGCGTTGGGTTTTTAATCTCGGCACTCACAACCACGGCGCTTGGACCGGTAGCGTTCGGTGTCCAAAGGCTTGAGAGACTTGTGGCAGTATCGAAACGACTACCAGGATCCGTTGCGATCGCGGAGACTTCGACCGGCGTGTTGGTTGGCACGGCTTGCAACGAGTCGATGCCGGGGCCAGCGATAGGAAGCTGAGCCACGTTCCCGAAAATCCTAACCGCATCCTGCCTGCTTCCAATTCGCAATCGGAAAGCGCCTTGCCCGCCAACCGCGTTGTAATACTGATTTAGGTTTCGAGCAAACTTCAGGTCGACTCGCCCCGCGACAGCGTTGTAGGTGGCACTTCTTGGGTAGACAACCATATCGTCCTGCGACGAGACGCTGCTGTTCGTGTACCTAAGCTGATAGAACTGTTCGTTCTCTGCATCGGCTGTACTGAGCTTGTCTTCGTTGAGATACACATGGATGGTGTCGAGCGCTTGCGACAACACACCGTTGGTACCTCGAGTGATCGGCTGAGGTACGACGGATTCGATGCGAACTCCCAAGTCAAGGACAAATCCAAGACTTGTATCAAATCCGTTGTTGTAAGGTTGGCCTAAAATATTTGTTAATCGTGCTGCACCGCGTCCCAGGATATCGATTCGATAGGAATCATCGGGCAACGCCTCGGCGAATCGAATAATGACTTCGCGTTTCGAATCACCCAGGCCAACGTAGCCGGGTTTGATAAGCGTGTCGGCAACACCGGAAAGTTGGATCGGTGTGCTGTTGGCTGGGAAGACGCCGATGGGTGACGACGGAACACCGCTGATAATGCGGGCTTGAAGCACGGCAGTAGCCGCTGTGTTGGTGTTGATAGCATCGACAAATTGGGCAACCGTTGTTCTGAACTGAGCATTGCTGTTGGTTTGAATACGAACGGTCTGCCCAGAAACTGTGACGATCGGGAGTGCCGCACCGCCAAAGTCACGCGACGTGATCTCGATCTGGGCACCCAACCCAAACGGACCCGACTGTGCGGCCAAAAACTCGACTTGAACGTTCGAGGCTGCGTTGAGGTTCGACGAAGCGCGAGCTGTATTCGCCCCGCCTAGAACAAGCGGTCGGCCAACTGGTACCGTGTTCGCGATCGTCGTGAATTCGGAACCGCGAAGTCGGGTCACGATCATCTTTGCAGACGCAGCAGAGTTATTTGCGAACGCCGTGAGGAGATCTTGTGCTCGTGTCTCAAGTCCTGGAGTTGTGTTGACTTCGACGTTAACCGATTGCGCAGTGACTGTCAGTACCGGCAATCGTGACCCCAGACGAGCAACCTGAGTAAACGTGACTTGTAGTCCGTTTCCCGTTTGTCCAGGAACAGCAGCCGAAAAGTCGATAACAACGGATCCGTTCGTTCCGAGATCATTGCTGATATAGGCTCGGTCAAAGGCTCCATCACCTCCGGTACGGCTGATCTGGATACCGTTGGCAATCGTTGCGGGATTGATCTCCGTCGAGTCGTCGAATCGAACGATAATCTCGGTCGGACTGACATTGAGCACTTGACCATCGCGAATCAGATCGCCCTCGTTGGGCTGGATACTGATCAACTGGGGTCCCACCGCCATCAGCTGACGCGACTCGAGAGATTCTAAAAGAATCTTTCGCGAATCACGGAGACGGCGCGCCTTCGCGAGTCGTTGACGACTGTTATTTGAACGATTTCCGGAACGACCGATGGTCATGAATCAACCTCGAAAAGGGCCGACTGGCGATCCGCCTTGACATGTTCGTCAAAACGTCTCGCCGTGAAAAAACAAGGTAAATCCCCTGGGTTCTGGCCGACAATTGATCGCTTGAAAACGATGTCGGAAAAACCTAAGGAACGGTGGAAAAGCCAAGGAATACCGGCTACGTAAGCCTGTAAACCATCATTTGGATTCTAATTACGACCCTCCTGATTGCAACGAAAGAAAGCGGTCGAAACACCGCTTCTAGTATTCCGAAGTCACGTTATGACGGGGACTTGCTGCAACATTAGCGGGTTTCAATCGATACTTTCGGTACAACCCTTGCAGGCCGATCCAATCCGCTTGGATTACCAATCTTGAGAAAAAGTTCCCCTCAATGCGTTAAATCACGCCGATCGAACACGAGGGATGTCCTTAAGAAATCTCGGAAAAGAAGCTTCGAAGGGAAATAGGACGCGGCTCTCATTCGACTCTGTCTTAAATCCTTGGCGTTGGGTAAATTCTTAAGAAGGGACGTCGAGTCCACGTTGGTTGTTCATATTTCGAGAAAGTTTAGCCATGTTTGATTCGCTCGCCGAAGGTCTTCAGTCCGCATTCAAATCGTTGCGGGGTAAAGGGAAACTGACGGAATCTAACATTCGCGACGGCCTAAAAATGGTCGAATCGTCACTTTTGGATGCCGATGTGAATATCGGCGTCGTCGAAAAATTCATGTCTCAGGTGACCGAAGCGGCCGTTGGGAAACGCGTCTTGCTTTCGTTGCGACCACATGAGGAGCTAATCCGCATCGTCTATGACCAGCTCGTAGCGCTGCTTGGCCCAGTCGACAACACAATTGTGCTCGAACGCGGCCAAGTGAAGACGATAATGTTGTGCGGCTTGCAGGGGGCGGGAAAAACCACCACCTGCGGCAAGCTGGCTCAGATGATTAAAGAGCAGAAATTCAAGCCATTTTTGGTTGCGGCCGACTTACAACGCCCTGCCGCTATCGAACAGTTGCACGTCATCGGTCGGCAACTTGAGGTCGGCGTCTTTTCCAAAGAGGGGGCTCACGACCCCGTCGCGGTCTGCCGCGAGGGTATAGAAGCGGCAAAGGCCGCTGGGGCAAACGTCGTCATTTTGGACACGGCGGGGCGGCTAGCAATCGATGAAGAGCTGATGAAACAGCTCCAGCGAATCGATGCCGAAGTTCGTCCCGACCAAGTATTGCTGGTCGTCGACGGCATGACTGGGCAAGATGCAGTCAACAGCGCTGGGGCCTTCAATGAAGCGTTGGAGCTAGACGGCGTCATTATGACGAAGCTCGACGGGGATGCTCGCGGCGGTGCTTTGTTGAGCGTGAAAGCAGTAACAGATGTCCCGATCAAATTCCTTGGAACCGGCGAGCATCTCGACGCGCTCGAGCCGTTTCGGCCCGAAGGGATGGCAAGCCGCATCCTGCAAATGGGTGATATCTTGGAAGTCGCCCGCGAAGCTCATCGATTGGTCGACGAGAATGAACGCATTGAGCTCGAGGAACGGATGCGGAAAGGGCAGTTTGGCCTCGCCGAATTCCGGGATCTGATGGAGAAGTTTCGAAAGCCAGGTTTGATGCAGAAAATGATCGGCCTGATGCCCGGCATGGGTGAAATCTCGAAAATGATGTCGGGAGGACAGGGCGAAAAAGAGATGCGGCGTGTGTCGGGAATTATCGATTCGATGACCCCTACCGAACGAAAAAACCCGAAAATCATCGACAATCAGCGCCGGATGAGAATCGCCGCGGGTGCTGGCGTCGCCGCCCCCCAAGTAAATGAGCTGATCAAGCAATTTGAGATGTTGGCACCGATCATGAAAATGGCCGCCGGCGGAAATATGAAGGACAAGATGGCCATGATGCAGCAAATGCAGGGGATGATGGCCCAAAATCCGATGAACCCCATGACCGGAATGGCAATGAAACAAAGCACCGGAAAGCGTCTTTCTCCCAAAGAACGCGAAAAACTCATGAAAGAACGGGAAAAAGCCCTGCGAAAGGCCAAGCGCAAGAAATAACGGCGTATTCCCCCGAGTGCTTCATCCAAATTAGATTTTAGGGTGGGTAGCCGAATTCCTCAGAATTCGGACCCAGCTCGAAAGGCGGTGTCTATTGCGCTTCGTCCAAAGTCTTACGACGTCGGCTACGAATTGAAACCCAAAAATCTAAAGTCCGCTCAAATGAAAGATCCATAAAAAAAGGCCTCCCATGAAACACCGCGAGCCGCTATAACTACGAGCCCAAATTCAGTCTTTTAGGAGAATTCAAGCAGTGGTTCGTATCCGAATGAAGCGTCTTGGACGCAAAAATCGCCCGTTTTATCGTGTTTGTGTGCTCGACGGACGCAAGCCTCGCGATGGTCGCGTCTTGGAAGAACTTGGCCATTATGACCCAATGTGCAAGGAAACAGACGCTCGGGCCATTTTAAGGGGTGAGCGGATTGACTACTGGCTGAGCGTCGGAGCTCAACCGAGCGAAGCGGTTTCGGTACTGATCAAAAAGTACGGAACCAAAGGTACCCACCTCGCTCAACAAGCCGAAGCGCTCCAACGAATCGGACGATCGGTGAGAAAAGCTACCCCAGTTGCCGCGATTGCTCAAGAAGCAACTTAGTTTTATATCGCCTAACCTTTACGGTAGCTAGATTCGTAAGGATTCGGCCGAAGTGCGATCGACGTTGACTGGTGCGATACGTCTGAAGTCCGACGACTTCAGCTACGGGGCATGTGGTCCCTTTAGCAGTTTGCTCGCGAGACGATTCCAATGCGTTTTGATATCGTCACGCTCTTCCCCGAAATCTTCTCGGGCTACCTCACGCAAAGCCTTCTGAGCAAAGCGATTGACGCAGGTCTGGTCGAAATCGTGGTTCATGATCTTCGCCAGTGGTCGACCGATTCCAAGCATCACAAGATCGACGATCGCCCGTTTGGTGGCGGACCCGGTATGTTGATCTGCGTTGAACCGGTGATCAATTGCGTTGAAGAGATTCAAAGGCAATCTCCGGAACCTGGGCAAGTCATCATGTTGACGCCTCAAGGCGACCGGTTGAACCAAGGGCTTGTCGAAAGTCTCTCGACCCATCGACGACTGATTCTCCTTTGTGGTCGTTACGAAGGATTCGATCAACGCGTGATCGAAATTCTGCAACCGATCGAGCTAAGCATCGGAGACTACGTCCTCAACGGAGGCGAAGTCGCAGCCATGGTTGTCGTGGATTCAACGATTCGTATGCTTAAGGGTGTGCTCGGCGATGAAAACAGCAGCATCGAAGACTCCTTCTCGCGAGGCAATCGGATATTGGAGTTTCCTCAGTATACTCGACCTCGCGAGTACCGAGGACTGACGGTACCCGAAGTCTTGCTCAATGGTCATCACGAAGCGATCGCCGCGTGGCGGGCTGAACAAAGCCAAATTAGAACGGCTGATCGACGAAGCGATTTACTCGATAATCGTAGTGGATCGTAGCAGGTAAACTCGCCTCAATAGCTTGAAACAATTTTCATGACGATTGCTAGAGAACCGTCGGACACACCCAATTGGCTTTTCTGTCTTATCCTTTCGACCATTCCGATTAGCTTCGCATTGCTGGGGTTCTCGACGACGTATGGTTTTTTAGGTCTTCCGCGTTTTGGAGAGGTCTTTCGTGAGCGAGCCATGGAGCCGGTAAAGAAATTTGCGCCTCCGGTAAAACCCAACGATGTGGGCTATGACGGCCAATTCTATGCGCAGATTGCGCTCGACCCGACCCTGAGTGATCCCGTGTTGCGAAATGCGTGTGACAACATTGCCTATCGCGCAAAACGCATTGCGATGCCAAGCCTAGCGCATGTGCTGGGCGCTGGAAGACCGTGGCTTGTCTTGCAAATCTACTCCGTACTCAATGTCGCGTTCTGGTTTTTGCTATTGATTGTGTTGCTGCGTCAATTCGGCGTCGATACATGGAACACCCGACTACTGATGATCGGTGTTCTTTGGAACGCGGGCAGTTTGATCTCGATCGGTCGAGCATTGACCGATCTACCAGCACTTTGCCTAGGAGTCATCGCCGTCTGCTTGCAAACGGACCGAACGAATAAGCTTTCTAAGAGTCCTCGGTCGAGTATCGGCGGCTGGTTGCTAGGAAGCGTTGCTGCCTCGCTGTCGGTGCTGACAAAGGAGACTGCAATTCTATCTCTCATTAGCTTTATTGGTCGTCCGTTATGGCGTCGTTGGTGGCAGATCTTACTGACTGCGGGCGTCGTCCTAGTGCCGATTGGCATTTGGGCGATCTATGTCCGCCATCAGGTCGGTCATGACGTGACGGCCTTCGGGAACTTTTCATTTCCGCTGTATGGATTTGTTCACAAGAACTTTGTCGAGTGGAGAAAAGCGATCTTGGAATTCCCACGGTTGCCGCTTCTGGAGATGATTGCTCCGTGGACCGTCGCAGTACAAGTAGGCTTTATGATTTGGGATCCTTCCTGGAGATCAATATGGTGGCGATTCGGAATTGGCTTTGCTTGCCTCGCGATGGTGATCGGCCCGTGGGTATGGGCTACGCAGTCGGCATATTCGCGATGTTTGCTGCCGCTAACCGTAAGTTTTAATGTGCTTCTCGCGCAATCATCGATGAGTCGCCCCGCACATCGGAAATGGTGGCTTGCGGGAAACCTTGGCTTTTTGGATCGAGCTGCTGGTGGAATACTCTTACTGTTTCTGGCTGAAGTCGGTTGGAAACGCTATTTTTCGGCACCTGACAATCCGCTGGATGTATCTCGCTAACCAGGACAGTCGACAAAATTGGTCGAATCGCTAATCTTGGTTGGTTTTCAATCATGATCGACCAGGTGACGATATAGAACAGTTGAGCGTTAGCCCATTGTTCCATTTATGGTTTGAGTAATTCCGAGATGTACTCTTTGACGAAACCACAGCGACAACGTCACCGTGGTTTGGCCAAAATGATATTAGTAGCCGGTGGCGCCTTACTCTCCGTCGCGATCTTTGCGGGCATCTTCGCGTGGATGATGTCCGGTGCCGTTCCGAATCCGGAAGCTCGCTTGAATGCTGGTTTGCGGTTGCTGAAACATGGCTCGATACAAGAAGCGATGCTGCGTGCCGCTTCGCTCGATGAGAAGTTACTCGAGCGTCCC
>JANPLJ010001143.1:0-5820 GCA_031426475.1 Pirellulaceae bacterium
AACGTTGATCGCCGTGACGACAGCCCCGGCAACCGGTGGATTCGTTGGAAGAGCGGCGCTATTCACTGCGTTTGCCAATGCCGTCGCAATCTCAGCGGCCGTTTGATTTCGACTGTACGGGACGGTAAAGACTCCCGCCACAGGCGCAGGCCCTGTACCATCGTAGAAAGCAAAGTTAAAAGTGTCGATCTTTAGCGTTGTGTTATTCGGGATGAGAGACCCCGCGGGCGTGTTGAAGGTCGTACCCAATTGAATCTCAAAAGTACGACCGCCTAAAGTGAACGCATCGCCATCGTTGAGGCCTGTAGCTTCGATGGTTCGAAGTTCAGGCCCGCGGTCGGAACCCAGTCCACCACCCGTGCTGAACTCGAATCGAAAACGAACATCTTTGTTTCCGACAAACTGCGAGAGATCGATCCTGGCTTGTCGCCACGGATCGGTTGCGTTCGCGCTATTGTAAATATTTTGAGATGGCACACGGTCGTTTACAGCAACTTGTCGCCATTGACCGTCGTCACCCATGACTCGGACGCGTAATGTGTCGCGGCCCAAGGCATCTTCTGTCGCAGAATAGTAGGTGAAATAGAAGAATGGTGCATCCGCGGCCACAACATTTTCGAGTGATATGGGTTGTGATTCGAGAACGCCGAGCGCACCGCCAGGGAAGTTATAGGTGTCCTGTACCGGCCCGGCATTGAAGCGCGGCGCGGACAATGGGCTTGTAACACCATCGAATGTCGCTGGATGAGAGAAGTTGTTTTCAAAGCCGAAATACCAACTTTGCCCACCGACTGGGTTGCCACCTGCGTTCTGTCTCGGGACAAGGCCATCCGGGGTTCCCAGTTGACCGTGACTGCTATCCAAACCACGTTGTCCAGTGGTGTGCCAAAGGTTGTAATCGAGGGTCGAGAATGCAAGTCCGTTTAGACCACCAATTCCTGTTTGAACACTCGTTGCCCCTCCAGCAAAGACCGGTTGCAGCTGGCCCGTCGTATCAAAGCAATAGATTCTTCCGTCGGCCGCGGTCGCGAAGAGCAAGTTCGCATAACGACCACCTTCGACATTGCGTGGACCAGCGGTTAAACCGGTAAATTGAATTCCGATCAAGCTTGACGCGGTGGCTACCGGAGTGCCGACGTTTCCAAACGTACCCGTCGTAGTCAACAATTGATTGTTAACTTCGTAGAGCCCTCCTCGGTCGGAAACAGCAAAAATCCTTCCGTTGGAGGTGTTCGCGTTGATGACGGCAATCCCCGTAATCGTTCCGCCGTTCGCAGCCGAATTCTGTCGAATCGAGCCGGTGGCGGCTGTAATGAAACCGGGTGCACTGATAGTGACGTTGCCGCCGCTGGCGGTCGCGTTATATCCTAAGTTTGCCCCATTGATTGCGGCCGCTGTTTTAACCGCGACTTGATTGGCGTTATCTTGCGCCAAGAACGGAATGCTAAATAAACCGCGGGTGCTGTTGGGAGTAGCCAACGTGATCGTATTGGTGATGGTTCCAGCTAATGGTTGAATCAGGGTCGCACCACTAAAGTTGATGCGTGATCCATCTTGCCCAACAATCACTGGAATCGCATTTGGATTTGTGAATGCTCCTCCAGTCAAACCCATGGCGGTTTGGAGCGATGCGGCAAACTCGACATTGGTCATCGAGGCATTGTAGATTACAGGACGCGCGCCCCCCGTTGGCGGAGCTGTTCCGGCGATCTGAATCTCAAACGCTTGACCGTCCATGACAAAGCGGTCGCCATCCGTCAAGAAGCGTCCAGCAGCCGGGTTCAAGCCCGAGATGAATTCAGGTCCAGAGTAATATGAGAACGTGAAAGCTGGAAAGCCCGGAGACTGCAATGAGAACGAGTCTCCGTTGCGCAGAACAAAATTCGTTGTGGGTGGTACCGCGGCAGGCGAAAAGACGGTCGCCTCGGGAATGATCAACGTGCGCGACGGTGACGTATCAGTCGTCTCGATGTAGCCTCGTTCGTTGACATCGGTTCCATTCCCCAAAATGGTATCCGGGCCGTTGGGATCTCGAATATTGAAGGTACTTGCTCCGAGCGCTTGTCCGCTATTCGGATCAAATCGATAAATCGTATTCGTGCCTCGCGCAGTTTCGGGGCGTCCCAATTGCACGCCTTCCGCTGCTGGTGCGACCATCAATCGATTGCCAACCGCAATGCCGACCTCTGGTCCCAGGTTTCCTGGTTGAACTCCATAATTTGCGAACGTGATCGCTTGAAACTCAACACCGACGTTTGCATCGGTAATTTCCAATCGATTTGCGGCAACGGCATTGGCAAAATCAAGTCGGAACGTTTCAAGATTGGAACCACCGATATCGGTCGCCGCGGCTGTTCCATCATCGACGTGCCAATAGTCGACCAGCGAGTCTCGATCAACGTTAGGTTGGATAGCTCCGGGCAGAATGTTAAACCCTCGTAGGTCGCCGTTATAACGAAACGCGATATCTCGAAGGGCAGTCCCAGCCGTCCCGACATTGTTCGTCAGCGTACCTGTGCGTGGATTCACGATATTCAAGTTGGTTGCTGCGCCGTTTGCACTGCTAACATACAACGCCACGTCACCTAACGTGAACGGCACTGCCGAACTACTTGGTAGGAAGCTAGGAACAATCGGTGGCTGCCCACTGGTGCTCGGCAGTAGATCCACGCGATCTTCGACAATCCAACGGCTGTTGTTGGATGGTTGAGTCTGCAGGAGCGGGTCACCGTTGGCTGGGTTCGCATAGGATGTAAGGCTTTGCGGAATCATCGCTTGGCTTGTAACGGCCAAGAAATATTGACCAGCCTGAAGCTCCATCGAGCCGATGAAAGGATCATTGGTTCCGGCTGATCCGCGACCAAGATCACTGTTGTCGGCTCCGCGCAGAACGCCGGCTCGATCATCCAGAATATTGCTATTCAATCCGAAGCTGATCAAATTGCCGTTCGAATTGTATAGATAGAGCGATGCATCGGGTCGTCCAATTCCGTCTGCATAGTCGATGTCAAAGACGGTCGAAAAATACTGTGCTAACTGGGTCGTTTGCAAGTTGTAACCAAGCGTGAACGAGTACCAATCAACGTCCGCCGGAGACGAAAGTGATCCAGCAAGACTCAAAGTCGAACGATCGGTGGTCAGTAGGTTCCCCAGATCTTGTGCGGTGGCGAGCGAGTCGTTGACGCTGGTTGTAGTTGTTTCAACTTCGGCGGTTTCGCCTAGCAGCGGCGAGTGTCGAGGAACGCCCGCCAAATCAAGACCATTCGTTGCGTATCGAATGTCTGCGTAAGACACGCTCGAACCCGGAAACTCATCGGCTTCTGTCAAACGGACTTGAAGCTGATAGGCTCCTCTTGAACGACCTTGACCGACCGCAGTACTATCGGTCAGACGAGCGATTCGAGCGATGTTATCGGTTCCGACGTAGTTACTACTTCGAACACGAACATGATAGAGGGTCGTTTGGTTCACTGGACCAGGCAAGATCAATCGCATGCCTGCATCCTTCGGATTCGTACTGTACAGATCCTTGGGTTGGTTACGAGAGTCCAACGGGAAGACGCGTGCGTCCGTCTTTCTGAGCGGATTGATGCTGTTGGATGGTAACGTCGATCGATACAACAAGCTCGAATTCTGTTCCTCATCCAAGGAGTTATCTGAAAGCGCTAGAACTCGGCCTTCTGAATCGATTAGTTCGACAACGGTATCAAGGCTGTTGGCCGTCTTGTCGATGTCCAACCAAACCTCTGTTCCACCCACTGCATAGAACGAGTAAACATCATTATCGGAAGGCTTGCTGATCGCTCCTTGGACTTGGAATCCAAGTCGTGCGTTCTCGTCACCGCTCTTGGGGCTCGATGAAAGCGTACCAAGTAACTGACCGCGATCTGGCGTGTCGTTGACTGCTTGTGCGGTGCTTCGGGCTGGCTCAAGCTCGCTAACCGATGCAACGTTTCGATCATTGCTGTAGGTTTGCAACTCGATTCCTCGCCAGTCACCAGCTTGTCCGAGGCTTTGGCTAGCTTGCCTAACAAATGTATCCACGAGGGCCGCGCTAAAGCTTTGCGTCACCAAACCGCCGACGGAAATCTGATTGATATCGCCGACGATCCCTCCCGTTGCAAAACTCATGTCGATGTAGTCTCGCCTGGTCATATCAAAGGGGTCAAACGAGAAGTCCGGCTGGGTGCTCCCGCCGACCGAAGTCGTATATCCACCTAAGCCGTTGGCTTGGTACACAGTGGACTGACGATCGATTGCCAGCGCCGAATTTCCACTGGCATCGACGACCAAGGTCTGGTAGATACCATCCAGAGTGATTCCCTGCGCGTTGAGCCGATTGATCAAATCGGTTTGCGTCTGCGTAGGGTCAAAGACGTCGCGATCCTCATTGGTCACGAAAATAATGTATTTGGCAGCTTCTCGTCGGAACGAGTAGGTATCGAGAACATAGTCGATCGCTTGGTAGCCGTCTTCGAAGCCTCCCGTGACGGTAAGGTTCGCAGCGGCGGTCGCATACTCAACAGACGTTCCGAAGAGAGCCCCGTTAAGGCCTACCGGAAGAGCTCGCGGAACAATATTGGCATCTGCATAGCCCGTCAATCCATAGCGATTTGCAACGCTTGTTCCGATTCCGGCTTTGATGAATCCCGCTTCGAGATCCGCAATCAATTGTACCGAGAAGACTTGAGCGAAGGTCATCGAAGCAGATTCGTCCATGAGGACAACAACGTCGGCTGCATTTACGCTCGTCGACGAGCATGTATTGACGGTATCGACTTGAGGTCGACCATCTGGAGTGAATCCAGCGCCGATCGTACAATCGTTAATCGAGGTCAAGACGACGGGAGCGTTCGGAGCGCCGACGATAGTAACATTGCCGCCGATACGATCGCTGATATCCAGCGGAACACCAGTCGCGGTAAATCCCGCATCGGTCCCTTGCAATTTGACGACCAAGCTAGTCGTTGGCTTGCTCTCCAATCGAATTCCGCCGTAAGTGTAAACATTTTCGGCGATCACTCGGTCGCGAACGACGTGCACGATATCAGCATCGTCCCAAACGCTTTCTGTCGTCAATGTTTGGCCTCGTACCAATAGCCCGTTGACGCCGTTGTTGTTGAGTCGGTTTTCTTCAATCAACGGTCCTTGATTGTCAGGTCGAATGCTCCTTCGGCCAATCAAACCTGTTGATCTGCCATGGTCATCGACAAAATCAGCATTCAAAGAATTGACATCGATATTGATTGCAGCGCCATCGTTATCCGAGATACGATTATCGACGATTATCGGCTGTGATCCACGAATAAAAATTGTTCCGGTAAAATTGGTGCCTCGACCAGCGCGATCGACAGGCGTCCCGTCTTCGACACCGTCAGCGTTCTTCTCCAGTCTCGAGTTGGCAACACGAAGTTGTGCTTGATGGCCTTCGAGTGCATTGAACGATGCAAAGCCACCATCGATACGCGAGGTTCCGCCAGCGTATGACAGTCGCACATAGTCCAATGAACCAGCACTTCCTTGCCCAACATACAATCCACCCCAGTTTCCTGGGACGGGTTCAACTGATGGCCGGCCTGTCGTTGAGCTGATCGCCCGGTTAGACGTGTTGAAAGTTCCGCCGGCTCCATAGGTATAGTCGTTGATGCTGGTCATGATGATGGGGCGACTTACCAAGCCCTCCGCCAACAACTGGCCTCCATCTTGAACTTCGATGCGGGAGCTTTGGAATTTCAAGATTGTGCCCGGATCGACAACCAGCGACCCATTGGTGCGAGCTGACAAAGGACCTGTAACGGAGTCATTCAGAAGCTCTCCTGG
>JANPLJ010001144.1:0-3114 GCA_031426475.1 Pirellulaceae bacterium
GGCGGCATTGCTCGTTGTACAACGATTGCAACAGCCTTGATCGAAGCGTCCAAAGAGATTGGCTTCGAAGTCCCATTGGTGGTTCGATTGGAAGGGACCGAAGTTGAAGAAGGAAAGAAGATGCTTAAAGAAAGCGGCCTCGCCATTATCTCCGCAGACGATTTGACGGATGCCGCCAAGAAAGTTGTCGCTTCTATCCGCTAGATGGATTTCCCGAATCGTTCCGTCCGAAATTTATACCGTTCGCATTGCAACCCTATCGATAGTTAATTAGTTCCATGAGTATTCTGGTCAATAAGAAGACACGCGTCATTTGCCAAGGGATCACCGGTAAGGCTGGAGCCTTCCACACCAAGGGCTGCAAGGAATATGGCACGCAGATGGTGGGTGGTGTAACGCCTGGAAAGTCGGGCGAGACGGTCGAAGGGCTGCCGGTATTCGATACGGTTGAAGAGGCTGTCGCGCAGACTGGAGCGAACGCAACGATGATTTTCGTTCCGCCCCCGTTCACGGCCGACGCTATACTCGAAGCGATCGACGCGGGCATCGAAGTTATCTGTGCGATCACCGAAGGCGTACCCGTTCTGGACATGGTGCATGTTTACGAAGTCGTGCGCAGAAGCAAATCGATCCTAATCGGCCCGAACTGCCCAGGAGTGATCACGCCCGGCGAGTGCAAGATTGGAATCATGCCGGGTTACATTCATAATCCCGGCAAAGTGGGCATCATGAGCCGATCTGGCACACTCACTTATGAAGCTGTCTGGCAAACTTCGCAAATTGGCCTGGGACAATCGACATGCGTCGGATTGGGGGGGGATCCAATTGTTGGCACTTCTTACATCGATCTTTTCGAACGCTTCCAGAACGACGACCAGACCGAAGCCATCTTGATGATTGGTGAGATCGGCGGCGACGCCGAGGAAAAAGCCGCAGAATACGTCGCCAAGCACGTTACCAAGCCGGTGGCTGCATTTATCGCAGGCGGAACGGCTCCTCCAGGAAAACGGATGGGACATGCTGGAGCGATTATCACCGGAGGCAAGGGCACCGCTGCCGAGAAAATCGCGGCTCTCGAAGCGGCTGGTATTGTCGTTTCACCATCTCCAGCCGACATGGGCAAAGCCATCGCCGAAGCGATCCGAAGAGGAAAATAGTTCTGTCGTAGCCACGTTCGTCAGAACGTGGACGGAAGCGCCGACTCGCCACATTCTGATGAATGTGGCTACCTTCACCGCATTGCCCTTCGGGTCCTTCTTTAGAATTGGGCCAGCTCACTCGTTTCGGCCCATCATTTGCTTTTCAGCGACCCTGCGTCATTTCTTGCTGCCGAAGTTGCACGAAGTACTAGGAAGGCTGATATGAGTTTTCGAGTCGATAAGCTAACGATCAAGGCCCAGGAAGCGGTTTCTGAGGCTCAAAGCAAAGCCCAGGAGATGGGAAACCCAGAACTGGATTGCTTGCATTTGCTCTGGGGGGTAATGCAGGATGCGGATGGTGTTGCGCTGGCGATCATCAAGAAGATCGGGGCACGCGACCAGCAGATACTGAGCACGCTCGAAAGTGAGCTAGGTCGGCTTCCCAAAACATCTGGCGGTCGCACTCCTGCGGTGGGGCCGGTTCTGCAGAAAACGCTTGAGTCGGTCGCATCGATCGCCGAATCGATGAAGGACGAGTTCTATAGTACCGAGCATCTTTTGCTCGGTATCTGCTCGACCGACAATAAAGCGAGTTCGCTATTGAAGCTGCTTGGGGTGACTGCGGACGAGATCATGAAGGCGCTTCAGACGGTTCGCGGCAGCGCGCGGGTTACCGATCAAAACCCAGAGGGCAAGTTTCAAGCTCTGGAAAAATATGGGATCGATCTGGTTGCGCAAGCTTCCAAAAGCAAGCTTGATCCGGTCATCGGGCGCGATACCGAGATTCGGCGCGTGATCCAAGTGCTATCGAGACGCACGAAGAACAATCCGGTATTGATTGGCGAGCCGGGGGTGGGGAAAACGGCAATTGCGGAAGGATTGGCATCTCGGATTTTCCAGGGCGACGTGCCACAAAGCCTTAAGAATCGTCGTGTGATTGCTCTCGACATGGGCGCACTGATTGCGGGTGCGAAGTTTCGTGGGGAATTCGAAGAACGCTTGAAGGCAGTGCTTCGAGAAGTGAAAGATGCGGAAGGCGAAGTCATTCTTATCATCGACGAGCTGCATACGGTGATCGGTGCAGGTGCGGCCGAAGGGAGTAGCGATGCCGCGAATCTGTTGAAACCCGAGCTGGCTCGTGGCCAGTTGCGATGCATTGGGGCGACGACGCTGGACGAGTATCGTAAGCATATTGAAAAGGATGCGGCTCTTGAACGCCGTTTCCAGCCGATTTACGTCGGCGAGCCGTCTGTGGAGGACACGATCACGATTCTCCGCGGGCTCAAGCCCCGGTATGAAGCCCATCATGGCGTGAAGATCCGCGATTCCGCCTTGACGGCCGCGGCAACGCTTTCAAATCGGTATATCACCGATCGCTTCTTGCCGGACAAGGCGATCGACTTGATTGACGAAGCTGCGTCGCGCTTGGCGATGGAGCGAGAAAGCGTGCCGACTGAGATCGACCAGATTCAACGCCAGCTACGCCAGCTTGAGTTGGCTCAACGCCAGTTGAACGAAGAATCCGACGACTCGACGGGAGAGTCGCTACGAGATGTTGAAGAAGAGATCAAAACGCTTCAAAAAGAACTGGCAGGTTTACGCGAACAATGGGAGGCTGAAAAACTGGGCGTGTCTGGGGTCCAGTCGATTCGGCGCGACCTCGAGCAGGCCGACGCCCAATTCATCAAGTTGGAAGCTTCCATCAAGGAAAATCAAGACATTGGGCGGGCCGTTACCGAGGGGGAATATCAACGATTGTTCGAACTCGATCAAACACGCCGTCGCTTGCGATCGCAGCTGGAAAAGGACGAAGAGCCTGCGCGCGAAAAATCATCTCAGTCCACTCAGTCCAAGCCAAAGCTGCTGAGGACCGAAGTCACAGCCGACGAGATCGCGACGGTGGTCAGTGCCTGGACCGGCGTGCCTGTCAGCCGAATGCTCGAGACCGAGAGGGCAAAACTTTTGGTCATGGAGG
>JANPLJ010001145.1:0-3791 GCA_031426475.1 Pirellulaceae bacterium
CTCGAGCTGCTTGCGACCGTTATCATGTTCCGCAGGCAGAGCCTGGAAGTCAGTGGGTTCCCAGGCTGGAGCCTGGGAACCAGATGATGCACCGCCTGGGAGAACCAGATAACGCACTGCCTTGGGACGAGATGCTGGCGATTAGCGAGAAGTGTCCGAATTTCGCTTAGAAAAAACTGACCGCTTAAAAAAGATTTGTGTAGAATACGGCCTGAATCTGCGTTTTGGAATTTTGGAGAATTGGCATGGTTTTTCAACACGACACCCGGTTTCTCGTTCGAGGGCTTGGATTGTTTTTAGTCGCGGTGGTGCATTTTTTCGCGGGGGCTGTCGGCACCGTCCTCCTTGCACAGGATTCATCGCTCCAGTCATCGCAGGGCGATTCCTCGCGGTTACATGCGTCGCGTCCTGCTCGCCCCACTGGACAAGCAGGCGGTGGTAGCCTCGCCGATTTCAACGAGTTGATTGGGCTTGTTCAAACCATGGTGAAATCCAACTGGGAAGTCGACGGTGGCGAAGACAACATCCAGCCCTATCCAAATGGAGTTTGGATCGATCCTAACGGGAAACTTCAACGACAAAAAATACAGGGGCAAGTCGTACCGGGCAAAAATGCCAAGCAAGACGCGAAGGTAATTGAACTTCCGCAACTCGGAAAGATTCAATTGAATGAAGATGTACGTTGGGTATCGTTGGCCGACCTTGAGAGAAAGCTCAAGGAAAGGTTGCTTTCTAATGAGATGGCATCGCCCGCGATGGAGCTTATCGGAGGTTTGACTCGAATCGATTTTCTAGCGCGCGATCCAGCGACCAACGAATGGTATCTGGGAGGACCTGCGGGTGATTTGGTGATGGACCGCAAAGGAAATCTCGTGGGACGATCGACCGGATTGCCTCCTGTTCTGCTGGAAGATTTATTGTCGGTAGCACCGTTGGTATTGAATGGTCGAGGCCCTCTAGGCTGCTCCATCGATCCTGTTCCCGAGCGCCTCAAGGCAGTCTCCGAAATGGCGGTGTCGCCGCTTGCGAAAAAATCATTGACGCAACATGCAGCAAAGTTCTGTGATCGCTTGACCGAAACGCTGGGCGACCAGCAAGCGACGATATTTGGACTGCCAGACGATTCGCCGACTGGAATTGCGTTGCTGATTGCTGATGAACACATGAAGCGAATTGGTCTTGGCCTTGAGAAAGGGCCGGCAGGTCTCCTATCGTATTGGGAAGAAGCCGAGAAGCGGGGGGCGATTCGAACGTCGGGATTGATTCGATGGTGGTTTGCGCTGCGTGACGACATCCGAATCGGAGTTGACGACAGTGCGTTACTCTTTGCGATCGAATCACCAACGGTTCGCGTTATGAGCCAACGGCAGTTTATGGATCAAACTGGTGCCCGCCACGAAGCAAAGGATCAAGACCAAGCGGCGGATGCGTTCGCATCAGGCTTTACCGAAAACTATGCACAGCTTCAAACCATGTATCCGATGTACGGTCGATTGCGGCACATTTTTGATCTCTGCGTTGCAATGCGATTGATTCGCGAAGAGGTTTTGGCTGGTCGTGGTATCGAACTTTCATTGCTGAAAGACCGCTCGATCCAGCCGCATTCGGCGGAACCCTTGAAGTGGATTCCATCGACGGCCGCTTGGCGAAAAACATCCAATGGGAGAGTGTCAGCGATTGTGAGCGGAGGAGTTACGATCGATGTCCGCAATGCGCCGTTGGAAAAGAAGTCTGGTCGAAATCGACCAGCTTCGATTGCCCCGTTCGAATTCGAATAGGTTTCATTTGAAGTTGCGAGTAGCCGGTGGGCAGGAAACAATCTCCTCTAATGTACTAAGACGAAACGATAGACGTCGTTTCGCTAGCCAGCGTGGTACCCCCTGGAGCCGCAACGACTGGTCCTGACTCATCCAATTTGGATTGAATCGATCGAATCTGGTCTTCAATATTGAAGAACGCGGTAACCATGTCGGGATCGAAGTGCTTGCCGCAGGATTGCCGGATAATATCGGTTGCGACTTCGTGCGCAAAAGCTGGTTTGTAAACTCGTTTCGTAGTGAGCGCGTCGTAGACATCGGCGATCGCGACAATCCGAGCCGACAATGGGATATCCTCTCCCGAAAGGCCGAAGGGGTATCCCGAACCGTCCCATTTTTCGTGATGTTTTAGGGCGATATCCAGTGCCATCGTCAGAAAGCTGGCTTCGGGATGCGCTTGGGCCGACGCGTGCAAGGTTTCACCGCCGATCAACGTATGCCGTTTCATGATCTCGAACTCTTCCGGTGTCAACTTTCCGGGTTTGAGCAGGACCGAATCCGGAACGCCGACTTTCCCGACATCGTGCAACGGGCTTGTCAAATAGATCAGTTCAACGAACTGAGCATCGATGATCTTTTCAAATTTTTCCCACGTCATCAATTCAGAAGCGATTGCTCGCGAATACTCGCGGATTCGTTCGAGGTGCTTTCCGGTCTCTTGATCACGGCTTTCGGCAAGCTTGGCGAGAGAGAAGATCATCATATCGCGACCTTCTAGCATCAATAGTCGCTTGCCACCTTCCAACCGGAGCCGCAATTCGTCATGACGAAACGGCTTGCACAGGTAGTCGTCTGCGCCAGCGTCGAGACCCCGCAGAACGCTGTCTGGGTCTGAGTTGCTGGTCAGAAGAATAAAGTAGGTGTATTGCGTGGAGGGACGTTGTCGGATCGTTTTGCATAGATCAACACCTGACATTCCAGGCATTTCTACATCCGAGATGATGAAACGCGGTGAGAACCATCGCATTCGATCCAGCGCAGAACGTCCATCCGTCGCCGTTTCGACTTCATATCCAAATTGACTTAACGTGAATTGGAGTAATTCCAAGGCCAACGGGTCGTCATCGACGATGAGGACCTTATGTTGCTCGGTTACCTTACTGCTATTTGGGATCGCGTTCATGGTTCAGAGATTCCGTTCTTGGATTCACTCAAAATCCGGTCGATCGCCGCTTCCACGTTTTCAATCAACAACAAAGTCGATTCCGCAAGATCTTTTCGAGCGGCTTGTTCGACTGCTTCGGCGGCTTCACAAAGTTCCTGCGCGCAGACATTCGAGGCAGAACCTCGCAATCGATGGGCTTGTTTTGCAACCTGTGTCCAGTCACGGGTTTCAATCGCGGACCGTAAGCTGGCGCGTTCATTCGGAAGAGTGGCAACGAATGCAGTTGAAATCTTCTGAGCGAATGCGTCGATTCCTAAACAGCGTTCAAGCAGTTTATCGCGGTCAATCGCTAATGTTGAAGTGGAGCTCGTCGTATTCATACTGTTTTTGCCGGCTAGTTCGAACGCCCCAAACTCACATGTCCTTAAGAAACTTAGCACTATTTAGGGGTTGTGAGCGTTTCGAACGCACAAACCGCACAGCAAGGTCCTGGAGTACCACCCTCGGGAGCTATCAAAAGTACTGCGAAATTTTCTTTCGCCCGTGTCACCTTAGCTGTAATTGATACGATCGAACCAAAACGCGCTGGCATACGCGAAACGATCGTTACGAACCATGTGATTGATAAAAAACTCCGTATTTGCCGCATTTTTTGGGATTGTTGTTTGGCTCGGGTGCAAAAATTGGATTCCGTAGCGGTTGAGCTCGAAGGTTTACTCACTTGGGGATATGCTTCGTTTGTGAAAACCTCTTCGATTCCTACCCTGATTGTGTGGATACCTATCTAAAGATGAGTACCGGTGATTCGTCCAGTTTCAATGCGATCCAAGCCGCGATTCCGCATCGACCACCGATGCTATTGGTTGACG
>JANPLJ010001146.1:0-4071 GCA_031426475.1 Pirellulaceae bacterium
GAATTTGAGGTAGCTACGTTCGCCAGAACGTGGAAATCTCTTCGAATTACCACGCTCTGGCGATCGTAGCTACCTGTTAAGAAACAAAGCCTAGTTGACTTTCTAGCTCGGAGAATCTGCAATGGAGCGTTATTACTCGCTTCTTGATTAAACGAAACTAGATCTGTCATATGAAGACGCCGCCTGAACATTCACCGTTCCTCGACGCACGGCGATCTTCCTTTCAATTCAGTCTCGCGTCCCTTCTGGTCGCGATGGCGGTCTTTTCGATCATGTCAGCATGCCTGCTCTGGGCCTCTCGTTTGCCGCTGGTCTCCGACGAGCTCCGCGTTTGGACGGGAACCATACCATCGACCAACCGCGATGGAACGGACCGTGGAATGCAGCTCATGTTTCTGCTGTTCTGCTACTCTACCCCCCTGCTGTTGACTGGGACTCTCTTTTTGATCCTCAAAGCAGTTCGTGCGATTGAACGCGCCTCGCTACGACGCAACGCGGCAAATGACAATCGATGGGAAATGGAACCCTAGTGTTTCATCCAACTTCGATTTAAGGGAGGGGTAGCCGAATTCGTCAGAATTCGGACGCAGCTCGAAAGGCGATGTCTCCTGCGATTCCTCCGAAGTCTTACGACATTGGCTACGAGTTGAAACCCAAAATCTAAAGTTCGCGAGCAGGATCTTTGCTTTTTTGCTAGCAGTTTTGCTGACTCAGAACTAACATTTTGACAATGAGTGCGTTGTCAATCACGTAAACGTGAGTGCTGCTCCACGTTTGGTGCCAGCGAATACCCTATAGATGCTTGAACCACTTATTAAAGGCGATTGCAATGAACAGATTGCATTGGTTGTTGGCATTTTTGATGCTCGGGATGGGGATCCAATCCCGTCCGCCTCAGTGTTACGCAGATGAGGGCGCGTCGCCACTGCGTTTACTTTTTGTTGGCGACATTATGCTGGACAATGGTCCAGGTCATCTCATCACAAACGGTGGTGATCCGTTTGAAGCCTGTGCAAAGCTTCTGACGAGTCCTGACCTCACCATTGGGAATCTCGAATGCGTTGTTGGCCGCGTTGGCGAACAGCAGAACAAAGCGTATACATTTCGCGCGGCAGCAGATTCTCCTAAGTACGTCAAACGGTATTTCGACGCCGTAAGCCTCGCCAACAACCATACATGGGACTACGGAGCCGACGGTTTCAGCGAAGCATTACGAGTCCTCAAAGCGGAAGGGATTCCGTACTTTGGTGGCGGTAACAGCATCGATGAAGCTCGTGCCCCCTTGGTTTTGGAGTGCAAAGGGAAGAAGATCGCATTACTCGGATACAACGAGTTCCGCGCAATCAACTATGCAGCCACGGCAAACACGGCTGGGAACGCTCCATTAGAAGAACAGTCGATACTCGCCGATATTCGAAAGGCTAAGGAAGAACTCCATTGCGACGTTGTCATTCCATTTTTGCACTGGGGCGAAGAGCTGTACACGGCACCGCGTCCTGATCAGAAGCGGCTAGCCCGGCAATGGATCGACGCGGGCGCTACAGCCGTTATCGGAGCTCATCCACATGTTACGCAAACGATCGATTTTTATCGTGGAGCTCCGATCGTATACAGCCTCGGGAATTTTGTTTTCGACTATTTCCCCGGTGATCCACCGGTGTGGTCTGGTTGGTGTGTTGAACTCAAGATTTCGGAGAATGGATCTGTCGACGTCGAAATCACCGTTGTTGAGCTTGATCCCACTGGCGTTCCCCGAGTCGTCGTGCCAGAATAACATCCAGCAGCGTGTTTAGACATTGCTGAGATCATTGGACTGCATTCTTGTACAAAAAAGACCATTCAAGCGATGAAGAGAGTTGAAAGTCCGTTGCGGGGCGACTCAAAGGGTCGGCGCGCCCTGCAGCATCTGGCCTTTTACGTATTTTTAACAATGCTGGTCAGCTGTGTCGCTTTGATCATCAACGTGGCGTTGATTTATGCGTTGTATACGGGAATTGCTCAAGTCGCGATCAACGAAGCCTACTCGAAAAAGATCGGTCAGTTTGTGTTGCTAATCGGACCATTCCTGTTGCTCTTTCCTGAGTGGCTTGTCTATGACATCCTTGTTGCTCCTTTCCGCCAACGGCGGTAGAACGCATCCGATCGAACGTGTTTCAATTGCTTCTTATTCGTCATGCCCAATCAGCAAACAATGCTTTACCCGAGTCTCAACGCGTCTCGGACCCTGGTTTGACCTCGCTAGGCCATGCTCAGGCCCTCGCGTTATCAGATTGGTTGTGTATTTATCGCCCGACAGAATTAATGTGCAGCGGCTTTCGACGAGCGCTCGACACAACTCGACCGATCGCCGAGAAACTTGGCCTGCAGCCGAAAGTCCGCTTTGATCTATTCGAGCAAGGCGGTTGCTATGCAGGATACTTGCCCGGCAAGAAAGCGTCCGCCACGGGGATGGGAAGCAATGAAATTCGCAAATGCTATGGTGATTGGCAAATCGATGATCGAATTTCAGAACAGGGTTGGTATCACGGATATGAACTCGAAAATGATGATCAAGCGAAGGAACGTGCTGACAGCGTTGCTCGATGGATTGTCGAGTCGCTCGTGCCAAGACAATCTAAGCTAGGAAGTGTCGATCGTCCCGCATTGATCATTCACGCTGACTTTAAGTCGCTGCTATTGGAAGCTTTGCTTTGTAGAGAACAAACACCAACTTTTTTCGCGGGCCGACCTTATCGAATCTCCGAGTTCTGGAACGCTTCTGTTACCCAAATCACGTGGATTGGCCAATACTGGCAGCTCGACTTTTGGAACTCAATCAGTCATTTACCTGCCGAACATTGGACGCAATAGAGAAGAATATGAATCGAATATCAGTTACTTGGTTTGTTTCCTTGCCGTTAGCTACACTGGGACTTTTTGCGATTGCTGCCGACCCAGCGAAACCTATCGATTTGTCGATAAAGACCAAAGTGAGCATCGTCGGGGAAGATTTTCACATCAACGGTCAGCCAACTTACCAAGGACGTTCTTGGAACGGGCATCGCATCGAGGGTTTGTTGCTCAACTCACGGATGGTGCAAGCGACTTACGACGACTTGAATCCTGAAACAGCAACGCGCTGGGCTTATCCAGACACCAACAAGTGGGACGCGGAACGCAATGTAAGCGAATTCATCGCTTCGATGCCAGAATGGAAACGGCATGGCTTGCTTGCGTTCACCGCAAATTTCCAAGGCGGTTCGCCTGAGGGCTATTCCGGCAAACAGGCTTGGGAGAGCGGTGCGTTCAACGAGGACGGTGGTTTGCGACCTGAATTTGCTGATCGGATGCGACGCGTACTCGATGCAGCAGACTCACAAGGGATGGTCGTCATCCTTGGCTACTTTTACTTTGGCCAGGATCAACGCCTTCGCGATGAAGCGGCGGTCATTCGTGCGACGGACGAAGCCACGCGATGGATTCTGAATGGCGGATGGCGCAATGTCCTGGTCGAAGTGAACAACGAGACTAACGTCAAGGCCTACGACCACGAGATCCTCAAACCTGCCCGTATTCATGAACTCATCGAGCGAGTCCGAAAGTCAGAACGCGACGGGCGACGCTTGCTGGTCGGCACCAGCTACGGCGGCGGAGGCATCCCCGAGGAAAACGTCGTCCGCGCGTCCGACTTTTTGCTGCTGCATGGGAACGGCGTCACAGATCCGAAACGCATTACCGAGATGGTTCAACAGACCCGCGCCGTCCCTGGCTTCCGACCAATGCCCCTAGTCTTCAACGAAGATGATCACGAAAATTTTGATCGCCCCGAAAACAACTTCGCGGCCGCTATGGCAGATCATGTTTCATGGGGCTGGTTCGACTACCGTCGCAAGGGCGAGGGGATGAATGAAGGCTATCAATCTCCACCCGTGAATTGGGGCTTGAGTTCGGAACGCAAACGCGCTTTCTTTAAGTACCTAGCGGAAATCACGGGAGCGAAGATACCGTGAATTAACGGCCGATCGAATTGACTAAACTGCCTCGTCGCCTTTTATGTACTCGATGAAATGGCACTCGATGTCGGTTCGAGCC
>JANPLJ010001147.1:0-1140 GCA_031426475.1 Pirellulaceae bacterium
CCATCGCTTCGATCGAAGCGGGAATGCACTACGGGTTAAACGTCATTCAAAAGAACATCGAAGACAATCCGAACAACTTAACTCGCTTCGCTGTGATCGGAAATCACGCTTCCTCGCCGACGGGAAACGACAAGACTTCGATCATGTTTCAGGTTCCACATCAAAGCGGAGCGCTTGCCAAAGCGATGCAAACTTTCAGCAAAGCAAAATTGAACCTGACGTGGATTGAATCGTTTCCGATACCTGGTAACTCGAATGAATATGTTTTCTTCATCGAGTTTGAAGGACACCAGCAAGAAAAGGCGGCTGCGTCAGCGATCGCAGAACTTGGCAAGCAAACTCTGCGACTGGATGTTCTTGGAAGCTACCCACGCGGGAAAGTTGTCAGCGAAAGGATATAGTTGCTGAGTCATGATTCAAGCTGAGTCACGATTCAAAGCGGGCTACTGATTCAATCGTAGCCGAAGTCGTCAGACTTTGGAGGAACCGCGAGGGTCATTGAAGCTTCGTCCAAATTCTGACGAATTCGGCTACGAAGATAATCGGCAAACTCTATTTCACATTGCCAGTGAAGCGATGTCCTTTTACAGATGTTGTGATCGCATAAATCCCCTTGCGTGCCGTAACGTACAGAGTCGAGTTATCTACGCCGCCAAACGTGACGTTTGCTGGCTGCTCAGGCAATTCAATCGTCCCCAGTTGCTTGCCATTCGAATCGAAAACTTGCAACCCAAGAGCCGATGTAATATATAAGTTGCCCTTCGTGTCAACGGTTAGGCCGTCGCCACCGCCATCCTTCTTGCCGGGGGCTTGCGAAAGCTCACAGAAGGTTTTTCGGTTCTTCACTTCGCCCGGCGATGCCACATCGTAGACGTACATTTTGCTGTCCATGCTTGGGATCACATAGAGTTTTGTTTCATCGGGAGAAAGAATAACGCCATTCGGAGCAAGGAAGTCGTCGGCAACGCGTTTTGTTTCACCGCTTGCAGATCGATAGTAAACAGCCTCTTTGCCTTGCGGCCAAGGTTGGGGCGACTTGAAACGCGGATCGGTAAAGTAAATGCCTCCAGTGCCATCGATAACAAGATCATTACAAGCGTTAAAACGGTTGTCGGAGTATTGTCCAACGAGCGTCGTCAC
>JANPLJ010001148.1:0-9729 GCA_031426475.1 Pirellulaceae bacterium
CACATGGCAAAGATGTTTAGAGCTATGGGGCGACTCTCCTGCGGAGCCACGTTTGAATCTCATGCGATTCGCAACGTTGACTCGGCAGGAGCCTCGTCCTCCCGTTTCGTCCTGTCATTTCATTGATGGGAAAGTAGGAAAGCCTCCTAGGCCGAAGGGGTCGATTTAGGAGAGTCGACCTGCGAAGCGTTACTTCTCTTTCTTTTTCGCCGATTGTGTTTTGTCTTTTTCATTGCCGCTGTTGTACGTTTTCCACCAGTCAGGGCCTTCGGCTTCGATTTCTGTGTTCAGTTTGACGAGTTCCGTTTTCATCTCTGCGAGCTTCGTCGATTCCGTGCGGCTTAGTTCCGTGGTCTCGTTCGGATCACGCTGCAGGTTATAAAGTTCGAATTGAGTGAGTTCTTCATCGGCGACGATTTTCCAATCGTCAATCCGCATGGCTGTCTTGAGTGGCTCGGGCGCAATGACACATCGCCAATAGAGAGGACGCGCCCGTTTGACGGGCTGTCCATTAATCGCGTCGATGAGATTGCCGCCGTCGAGCACACGATCGCTCGGGAGTCGGCACCTGCAATGCTTGCTGCCGTGACAAAGATATCGGAGCCGATGACTGGTATATCGCTGGTCTTTCCGGGCTGAACTTTTCCAGGCCAGCGTACGATCCCGGGTACTCGAATTCCACCTTCGTAGACCGAACGTTTTCTACCGCGAAGTCCACCGGTTGAACCTCGACCTGGCGACTTGATCCCGTCGCCTTCAGGGCCGTTGTCGGACGTGAAGATCACAAACGTATTGTCGCTTAACTTCAGATCGTCGAGCCCCTTCATCAAGAGACCGAAGGCATGATCGAGCTGTGTTACATTCGCGTGATGTTCGCGCTGAACATCGTCCGTCAATTGAGGATACTTGGCTCGAAATTCTTCCGCCGACTTGATCGGATAATGCGGTTCGTGAGTCCAGACCGTGATAAGAAACGGCTTCTTCGGATCGCGTTCTTCTTTCAACCACCTCAAAGCCTCCTTGGCAACGAATGGAGCTGAATAATCGTCTATCTTACCGATCAACTTACCATTGCGAACGAAATTGTCAGGACGCTCGTGACTTGGCGAAGCGTTGTTTTGAGTCGCCAGCCACCAGTCGTAGCCATGATCGTTGGGCTGCGGCTGAGTTGGCTTGTTAAAGTGCGAATTGAGATGCCACTTGCCGAAGTGTGCCGTCGTAAAATTTCGCGACTTGAGCAACTTTGGCAACGCGATCTCGCTTGTTCGAAGATGGATATCGCGGCCTTCCGGGATCCAGGTGAAGACCCCGTTTCGAAAAGGTGTTCTCCCCGTCAAAATGGCCGAACGGGATGGCGAGCAAACGGCGCTCGCCGAATAGCATTGCGTTAGACGAGTCCCTTGCTTGGCAAATGCATCCAGATTCGGAGACTGTATGATCGGATTCCCATAACATCCCAAGTCGCCATAGCCCATGTCATCAGCGAGGAAAACCACAATGTTGGGTGGCGGCGCGTCGGCAATTGCATGCAGGGCGAAATGAGTTACAAGGCAGAGCGAGAGGAGCGATTTCATTTTGGCTTATTTGGCGGGATCGAGGGTTGGGCTTTTTAGTAGGCCGGAACAAGTCGCTAGTAAACTTGAATGTTGAATAAAACGTTGGCGACGCCGTTCCGGCAAAACCGAGACTTCCGATTGCCGGAACAGCGCAGATTATCTTTTCTCAATTGGAGCAACGCAATAAGCTGTTTGTTCCGGCCTGCCGTGGTCGCGAAAGCGAGACGTCGGGGAGGAAGGGATCATTGTGCTAATGCTCGGCACGATAATCAAGGTGGGATATAGCCGTCATGTTAGCATAGTTGAGCCTGTGATATGCTGTGTTTTTTGAGAAACTGGCTCTGACCGGACGTGATGTTATATGACCGAAATCCGACAATTGCTCCATCCTCGCGACGAAATCATGCAAACGATGGAACGAATCTATCGCTACCGCATGACCACGACTTCGGGCGGGAATTTATCGATTCGAGATGACAATGGTGACATTTGGATTTCTCCAGCCCGGGTCGACAAAGGCAATCTCACTCGAAAAGATATCGTTTGTGTTCGCAGCGATGGAACCGTTGACGGACTTCATCCGCCATCGTCTGAGTTTCCGTTTCATCAAGCGATTTATCGGGTCCGGCCCGATATCAAAGCGATTGTTCATGCCCATCCCGTAGCACTGGTCGCCTTTAGCATCTGTCGACAAACTCCCGACACTCGGCTTTTCCACCAAGCTCACTCGGTTTGCGGCAAAGTCGGATTTGCACCGTATGCTTTGCCCGGTAGTCAGCAGCTTGGTGCCAGTATCGCAGATAAGTTCCGCGAAGGCTGTGAAAGCGTTATCTTGGAGAATCATGGTGTTGTCGTCGGAGGTGATTCGCTGTCACACGCCTTTCAACGCTTTGAAGCGTTTGAGTTCGCCGGAAAAACGCTCATCAAAGCGCAACAGCTTGGAAAGGTTCGCTACCTGACCGATGCGCAGTTGGCTCACGCTCAAGATCGAACCGTTTACGACAAATCGTTTCTGCCCGCGGCCGCTACTGCCTCGGAAAAGGAAATGCGACGACAGCTTGTCGAGTTTGTACGCCGCGGATGTCGGCAGCGATTGCTGATCAGCACCGAAGGAAGTTACTCGGCTCGATTAAATGACGATCTCTTTTTAATCACTCCGTCGCAAAAAGACCGTGAACGGCTTCGAATCGAAGACTTTGTGCTCGTACGAGGCGACGAAAGCGAAGCGGGGAAAACGCCGAGCCGCGCAACTCAACTTCACAAAGCGATCTATGCAAAGCATCCATCGATTCAAGCAATCGTATTTGCACATCCGGTAAACGCTACGGCGTTCAGCATCACAGAATCGAACTTTGACGCAAGAACGATCCCCGAAAGCTACATTTTTTTGCGGGACGTTCAGCGATTGCCGTACGGAATCCAATACAGAACCGATGGCGAACTGGCAGAAGCAATTTCGCCTTCCGCACCGGCCGCAATTGTTGAAAATGATGGAGTACTTGTCGTCGGCAATAGTGTACTAGATACCTTTGATCGTCTCGAAGTCCTCGAATCGACTGCAGAAGCTGTCATCAACGCCAAAGCCCTAGGCGAAATTGCCGCCATGCCGGAAGATGTGATTCGAGACCTGCGGCAAGCCTTTGGAATCAAGTAATTTCGACGTCGACTCTCTAATTTCACCCCTCAAACTTTCAACTTCATGTCGTACTCATCCCATATTGAAAATCCCGATGTCGTCCTGATCGGCAGCGGCATTATGTCGTCGAACCTCGGCGCCATGCTAAAGAAGCTCAAGCCCGATCTCAAGATCCAGCTTTACGAAGTCTCCGATGACTTGGCTCAAGAAAGTTCGAACGCTTGGAACAATGCAGGCACGGGGCACGCTGGGATATGTGAATTGAGTTATACGCCCCACCAGAATGCCGACGGGACAGTCGACGTCAGTAAGGTCATCGAGATCTTTGAGCATTTTGAACAGTCGAAACTTTTTTGGGGCTACGCCGTTCGCGAAGGAATGATTCGCAATCCTCGGGACTTTATCAATCCGGTCCCGCATATCAGTTTTGTGCACGGGCAAAAGCAAGTCGACTTTTTGCGTGCTAGATATCAAGGCATGTCGGCTCATCATTTCTTTCGCGACATGGAGTTTACAACCGACCGCGCCGAAATCGGGCGTTGGGCACCATTGCTGGTCGAGGGCCGAGCGGAGATGCCGATTGCAGCGTCAAAGATGGATAGCGGAACCGATGTGAACTTCGGATCGATTTCTCGCAAGCTCGTCCAATGGATGTCGGAGCAAGGAGGTTGCGGTGTTGCGTCGAACCATCGAGTGGTCGGTCTAATACGCACAAGTGACGGATGGAAACTGACGATCAAGGACTTAAAAACCAATCGCAAGTTCACGAACAACGCGAAGTTCGTATTCGTAGGAGCGGGCGGAGGCAGCTTGCCACTGCTCCAGAAATCGAAGATCGCCGAGGCCCAAGGCTTTGGCGGATTTCCGATCGGTGGTCAATGGTTGGTCTGCGACAATCCCGAAATCGTCGCCCGTCATCAAGCGAAAGTTTATGGACAAGCACTCGATGCCGCTCCCACGATGGCGGTCCCACATCTCGATACTCGCGTGATCGATGGCAAGAAGTCGCTCTTGTTCGGACCCTTTGCAGCTTGGACGACCAAGTTTTTACATCGACATGGTAGCTACCTGGACCTGCCGTCTTCTGTCAAGTTCGACAATGTCAGCTCATTGATCAAAGTTGGATTGTATAACTTGCCACTGGTGAAGTACTTGATCCAGCAGGGGACGCAAAGCATGGCAGCCCGCATGAAAGTGCTGCATGTCTTTTATCCTTCCGCGAAGGTCGAAGACTGGAAGCTTATCGATGCCGGCATTCGCGTTCAGGCGATTAAGAAGGAAGACGGACAAGCGGGGATCGTTCACTATGGAACAGAAGTGGTAACCGATGCCGACCGGACGATCTCGGCGTTGCTCGGTGCGTCGCCAGGAGCGTCCGTCTCCGTCAACGTCATGCTCGAGGTTATCAAGAAATGCTTGCCGCACCTGCTCCGAACGGATGAAGGAAAGGCGGCCATGAAGAAGATGATCCCCAGCTATGATGAAGACCTTCGCGCTCCACAAGCAGCCGTTCGATTTCAGGAAGTGGACCGTCAAGCGATGACGGATCTGTTTGGCGACATGGGGGCAACAAATTCAATAGCGTGAAGCGCCGTCTACCATAACCTCGTTCATATCGGGCAAACGAAAAAATCGCGTCCGGTGCCAAGTGTCGTGGCACGACTCTCAATAGAAGAATTGCATTCACAAAAACGAGTCCGCCGAAGCAGCAACGAAAAAGCGCCAGCGGAAAGAGAGACTCTGGTTCGTGAAAAAACGAATTCCAAAAGAACACGAGTTGTGAAAGCGAAATCAAGGTTGCTTTCCTCTACCTTGCCCGTTTGATGGCCGTTCCACGGGTTTCGGAGATACGTTCGTTTTCAAATGGCTGCCCTTCAACTCTCAACTAATATGCACTTATGTAAGAGCGTTCGGGTAAACGCTTTTTCTTCAAAAACGCACGGATTCGCAATTCTTTGTTTCGCTAAAAACAGATTCACTCGCACAACTGGCGAATTCGAATTCGAAAAGTGCGATGCAGCATACCGGCACAAGGCATCCTGATGCGACTTGTAGTCGGGCCCCGCAAGATTACTGTGGTATTTCCGTTCGCGACAATTCAGAAACGAAGACCAGCGAGAGAGACTTTCAAGATTCGTATCAGCAATGACCACTTTTTTGCGATTTGCATGGACCAATTCGATGATCAGTCGTCGATTCACCAACGACGGTTGTGGAGCAAACATTTTCCAGCTATGCCACAACCCCAACCACATGACGACCGGCGAAGCCTTATCTACCAGTCGCTTGGCATGCGAATCTTTGGGTAAATGCCATGTCCAAGCGATCACAAGATAAAGAATGATGAAAAGATTTGTAAGAATGAGCATTAGCCGTTCATTTCGATCAAAGCAAGAGAATCCTCGACGTATTGCATACTGACGTACATTCGAATCGATACAATACGGTCTGGAAGCCCATACCACATTATCGCTATTATCGCTTCGATCGATATTGAATACCAGCTTCGACGTAGTGTTTTGCTGCGTGCTCGATCATGAGGATATCATCGTCCGATATCTCACGAACGACCCGCCCGGGAACACCCAAAACAAGGGATCGAGGTGGAATGACTTTCCCTTCCGGTACGAGAGCCCCAGCCCCGATAATGGAATGGCGACCAATCTTGGCGCCGTTAAGCACAATAGCGCGGATTCCGATAAGGACATCGTCTTCGACTTCCGCCCCGTGAACAATCGCTCCATGCCCAATCGTCACTCGATTTCCAAGACGGCATGGAAAACCAGGGTCGCCGTGCAAGCAAGCCAAATCTTGGACGTTGGTCTCTTCTCCGATCCAAATTGCGACCGCATCCCCGCGGACGACGGCCCCGAATAGGATTGTCGCTCGACTCGCCACGTGGACTTCGCCGATTACGGTAGCGTTTTCAGCGATAAAAGCGGTTGGATCAATCCATTCTGGATTCGAATGCATCGTCAGTGCCGTTAAATCACCGTGGTTTTTGGTCAAATCTTCTCCCCTACGCAAAATGTCGATTGGTATGTTACATTCTTAGTTCGAATCTCCGAAGTCAATCGGCTCGCGATGGCTAGCGTCCAGCAACGCCGAAATGGGAGTCGACTTTCGTATTTTGAGATATTGTCCGGTTCATAGCTATGTAGGATGGAGAAAATTCCATGCGTTGGGAAGATCGCGAAGAAAGTGCAAATGTGGAAGATCGCCGTGGCATGCCAGCTGTCGGTGGCATGGCTATGGGGGGTGGTTTGGGAACCCTGGTGATTATCTTCTTGGCGATGCTTTTGGGAATGAACCCCATGAAGATTTTGGAGCAACCGGGATTTCAGCAAGGTGCTCCACCCACGAAATCACTCGATCCAGCTCGTAGACAAGCCGAAGAACCTATTCGGAAGTTTGTCAGCGTCGTTTTTCGAGATACTGAAGACGTTTGGTCCAAGATCTTTCGCGAGCAACTCCAACGCAACTACGAAAAACCCAAACTGGTCATTTTTACAGAACAAGTCCGTTCGGCCTGCGGGATGGCGAATGCTGCAGTCGGCCCATTTTATTGCCCCGGCGATAGCAATGTTTACTTGGATTTTTCATTCTTCCAAGAGTTGCAGCAAAAATTCAAAGCCAAGGGCGACTTCGCAATGGCTTACGTCATCGGTCATGAAGTCGGGCACCACGTGCAGAATCTACTCGGCATTTCCGACCAAGTCACTCGGTTGCAACAACGAGCTGGTGAAGCTGAAGGGAACAAACTCAGCGTTCGCCTGGAACTCCAAGCCGACTACCTCGCCGGTGTCTGGGCACACCATCTTCAGAAAACGAAGAAGGTGCTCGAAGAGGGCGATATCGAAGAAGCGATGAATGCCGCAACGCAAATCGGCGATGACAAGATTCAAAAGCAGATGCAAGGCTATGTCCGTCCAGAGAAGTTTACCCATGGATCCTCCAAACAACGTACCTATTGGTTTACTGCCGGTCTGAAATCTGGGAAAATCGACGGCATGATGTCGCTGTTTGAAATGGACGAAAGCGAACTACAAACGAAAGTCATGCCATAACGACACGCCCTTACTTTGCTTTGGGTTCCGGTTTCACTTTGAGGTTCCCTTCTTTATCGACGACGGAACCTCCATAGTAGGCATACTTATCCCATTCATCAAAGTTGGGATCGACGCGGGGGTCGGCGGTTGCCCGCATCCATTGCTCGACTCGATCTCGCAATTGCTTCTGTACCTCAGCATAGTTGGCATGGCCTGCCACGTTGATAATCTGATGCGGATCGTTGCGCAAGTCGAATAGTTCTTCCGTCGGGCGTTTCGCGAAATTCAACTCAAAGAACCTTTGGGTCTCCGGGGCGTTTCGATTATCGAGAATAAAATCTTTGGCGCGAGAACCGTCGACGTCTCCGAAATCTCCGACCGCCATATAGACCTTCGGATCACCAGCCGGCCAGCGGTCAGGACGCATATTCCACAGATAAAGAAAGTCTTTCGTTCTGATACCGCGAATAGGGTAACTCAAGTCACCCCGCCGAACATTGGCGTGCCGTTCTCGCTCGACGAACACATGGTCGCGTTTAACGGCACTGGACTTGCCCAAAATGACGTCTACGAAACTGTGCCCGGTCATCTCAGTCGAGGGCGCTGCGCCGGCAACCTCAATAAACGTAGGAGCGAGATCTGTCAGGCTAACGAATTCATCAACGATGCGTCCCGCGGTCAGTTTGTTTCCCCAGCGAATGGCCATCGGAACGTGCGTGCCGGTGTCGTAGCAGTTGGCAAGACCACGCGGCTGTTGCCATCCATTGTCGCTCGTGTAGATAACCAGTGTCTCGTCGAGCATCCTGCGTTGCTCCAGCTCGGCAATGCAACTGCCGGCATCTGCATCGACACGGCTAAGTCCTTTGTAGTAGCCTAGCATCGAACCTCGTACCATTTCCGAGTCAGGTAGCTCAGGGGGGACCTTTACCGACTTGAGCTCTTGCTCCGACCAGCCTTCTTGGTCGTTCTTCCATCGATGCAAAGCTGTATCGACATTGCCGCTCCAAAAGAAGAAAGGTTTCGAGGAATCGCGTTTCTCCATAAACTCAGCGAAGTCCTTGTACTGCGTTCCGACGGGGTTCTCTTTCCAACCATATTCCAGGTATCGACCAGGCGACCAGCCTTTGCCGCTAAAGCCGACTTCGTAACCCGCCTGCCGCAACGATTCCGTAAAAACTTGATGCGTCGTGGGAAACGCACTCCATAAACTGGCCGCTTCCTTTAACTGATGAGCCGCACGTCCAGTGAGAAGGCACGAACGCGTCGGTGAGCACGATGGCACCGGACAAAACGCGTTGTTCAAGAGCACCCCTTCGCGCGCCATTCGGTCGAATACCGGAGTCTTCGCCACGGGATCACCCAGCACACTCGCATGGGGCCATGACCAATTGTCGGCGAGGAAGAACAGAATATTGGGCTTGTCCGCGCCAATGCATGAACTGCTTTGATCTATACTAAGCAGCATGAAGGCCGCAACAGCAATAAAAACGACGCGAGTTAGGCCACGAAACGCAACAGACATCACTTGCGATGTTTTGCGATGCGCGGTTTTGCGACGAGTCATTCGAACGGTATTCATTTTTGTCTCTTCTGGTTTACGAACTATCTATACGGCGCGATCGGATGGCTCAATCTTGCTTCGTTCATGGAGTATGGCAGATTCAATCTTCCTCCGAATGATCCAACGTCTGAACGTTCCTGCCGTGTTAAGTTCGTCGGCATATTGCAATTCAATTGTCTCTCGAATCTTGGATACGCGAGCTTGATGCTCTGGTGAACTCACCATTCTGTCTGGGCTGCCTGAGATTATTGACATACTCATCGGAGAACTCCATTGGACCCTACTTTTGACGCCTATTAGCTGGGCTTCATTGTAACCAGGTTCTTCGGGGACTTTAATAGCATCAATGTGAGAAGCCGTTGTGGTGGATCAGTTGTCGATTGTGAATATGGCGTCAATAACTCTGCCACCATGCTTCGCGAGGATGTTTCGAATGACGACGAAGTCGATGACGAGGATCGTTATGGACTTGTATTCGCAGAATGTCGCGAATCCTTTCGTTCGGCGGTTTTGGAGAGTAACACGAAGCTTGACCTTACCGATTGGACGGTTAGCCTGAAGTGTCATCGAATGCACCAACCAACGAGGAACCGAAGGCAATTGACGAAGTACCAACCACCGAGGGTGAAAGAGAGTAGAATAGACGCAAGGAGCTAATGAAATGAACTGGCGAGAACAAATAATCGTAGATCCGTTAATCTGTCATGGACAAGCCTGCATTCGCGGCACGCGAATCATGGCCTCGATCGTCTTGGACAATCTGGCAGCGGGCATGAGTGTTGAGGAATTGCTTAAGAGCTACCCTTCGTTGACACGGGATAGCGTCCTCGCCGCAATGGCTTACGCAGCGGATTTAGCCCGTGACCGAACGGTTAATCTCGTATCGACCGGTCCGTCATGAGGGTAGCAATTAAAGTCGACGAGAAC
>JANPLJ010001149.1:0-3299 GCA_031426475.1 Pirellulaceae bacterium
CGAACGTAGTAACCGTGCCTCTCGTCCGAATTCAGGGAATAGAAAATTTAATGTTCCGTGTCAAGCCGGACCGTCGAGTTGACAGAAAATGGGTGCATGACATGGTTTGCGAAACACGATTCGCTTTTGCTTTGAATACAAAAGGACGCTAAACCGTTTCGTTCACGGGGGTGAAGCCCCCGCGAACGAGCGGACACATGCTGGCATTCCGGATTGTATCGATTTCTTACAAACCATATCATACACCCCTTTCGATAACGTTTTGGTTGGGGTTTTTTCTGCTTGCAGGACTATCGTTTGTCGTGCTTCCGGTCCGAATCCCGCCGAGAATTGAAGAGAATTTTCCTTTGCATCCCGTCGTTCTTGGTTGGGTACAACCATTCTTGTTGCCTATCTGGTAGCCATGATCATCGTGGTTAATTGTCCATGTCCCAGGCGGATTCGGTGTTCTCAAAGTTACGGTACTTTATATGATGTCAGACAGCACAGGCGTCCAGGTAACGGCTGCTCTAATTCTATTCCGTATCATTTACTACTTCGTTCCAGCAATCGTAGCTTTGATTCTGTTCCTTTACATTGAAATGAAATCTCATCGAGCGAGTCCTCACTGCAAAGTCTAGTTGGCTGAAAGAATACCTACCATGATCAACCAGTTGTTTCGGACCAAGTCACTCAAGCAAATGGTAGCTAATATCGATGGACACCAAGGGCTGAAGAGAACGCTCGGGCCCGTTTCGTTAACCGCCCTCGGAGTGGGGGCGATCATCGGAACCGGAATCTTTGTGTTGGTTGGAAAAGCCGCGGCGAACCAAGCTGGGCCAGCAGTCATGCTTTCGTTTGTTGTCGCTGGGTTGGCCTGCGTTTTTGCTGCTTTGTGCTACGCCGAGTTCGCATCGATGGCGCCGGTCGCCGGCTCGGCGTATAACTACGCTTACGCAACACTCGGAGAGTTGATGGCCTGGATTATTGGTTGGGACTTGATTCTGGAGTATGCCGTGGCATCTTCGACCGTTGCCCACGGTTGGTCCAAGTATGTCCAGGCGCTTTTCGAACAACTTGGCATCAGAATTTTTACTGCGAATGGAATGTTGCATCGATTTTCCGATGCACCGTTTGACTACAACGGAAAATCGGAGTCGATCACACATGCACTTTCGAATGGGCAGGAAATGGTCGTTCAAAGCGGCTCGTTTTTCGCGACCGGTTTCTTCTTTGATTTGCCGGCGATTTTGATTACGGCGATTGTCACGGCGATTCTTGTGCGAGGTGTCTCAGAAAGCGCTTTTATTAATGGCATCATGGTCACCATCAAAGTAAGCGTTGTCTTATTCGTGATATTAGCCGGTATCCGATATGTGAATGTTGCCAATTGGACGGACAACTTCGCACCGTATGGTTACGGTGGCATGACGCTCTTCGGCTATCCCGTCTTCGGTGGATCCGATCGAGGCATGTTGGCTGGGGCAGCAGGAATCATTTTTGCGTATTTGGGCTTCGACGCGGTTTCCACGCAAGCAGAAGAAGCAAAGAATCCGACGCGCGACTTACCGATAGGAATCATCGGTTCGCTTCTCATTTGCACGCTGCTTTATATTTCGGTAGCTGCGGTGCTAACGGGCATGGTTCCTTATGACAAAATCGATGTCAACGCGCCGGTAGCGAGGGCCTTTGAACAAGTCGGCTTTTCGTCTGCTCAGTTTATTGTAACGCTTGGCGCAATTGCCGGAATCACATCGGTTTTGCTGGTAATGATGATGGGACAACCGAGGATTTTCCTTGCCATGGCTCGCGACGGCTTATTGCCGATTCGGTTTTTCGGGGCCATTCATCCGCGATGGAGAACTCCGCACAAAGCCACAATCTTGACCGGCATAGTGGTTGCGGCAGCAGCAAGCCTTCTACCGCTCAACATACTTGCCGACCTTACGAACATTGGAACTCTTTTCGCGTTCACACTCGTTTGCGCTTCGGTGCTGATACTTCGGTATGTGGATCCGCACCATGTACGGCCCTTCCGATGCCCGTGGTCTCCTGTGCTTCCGTCGTTAGGTATCATTTTGTGTATCATTTTGATGCTATCGCTGCCGAGCGAGAATTGGATGCGTCTTGTGATTTGGTTAGCGATAGGGCTTTGTATCTACTTTTTCTATGGATTTTGGCATAGCCGCCTTCGACACGAATCAGTCGAAGCGTGAGTACGTCAACGATCTCGTACGGAAAAAATGCACAGTCACGATGACAATTTTACGCGGTCGGCGAGTTTCGAAGATTTTTGTCCGTCATCGAGGATCACGAAAGTTTTACAGGACGTTCAAAACTTATATCGATTTGATACTTGGTCCAGATGGACGCTTGTCGCGATAGCATTGCTCTTACCTTGGATTCTGTATGGAGTTGTGCATATTCCGATCGGTTCAGCATCGGTTCATGAATGGCTACCAAGCGGACGACCAGAACTCGCTGGCTATCATTCGGCGATTCTCGCCAGCAGGCGATTGCGGATACGTTGACGAACTGTGCCGGGGCCATGTTTCACACCATGCTGATAAGTTGCTGTTCGACGTTGCCATTCTTGTTGGCTGAATTCAATCCAACTCGTCAGTTCGCCTTTTTGATGATTGCCATGTTGAGTAGTGCGTTACTTGGCGACCTTGTACTATTGCCCGCGATGTTGCTTAGCCCTTTGGGAAAGTGTTTACTTCCACGAAAGCCCCCGTCTTGTCCATAGGCCGAAAGACCCAATACAATGGTCTTCCAACCGGAATGGACTAAGTTCGCTATTGCTGAGTTGTGTCGGAGCTTATCAGCTACCGCAAGGTAGTTTGCTGGGCGATAAGGACTAGCGTCGGCATCAAATACCCGCTCCTTTACTTTCGAATGCAACGCGGAATCTGCGCAGAATGAATACAGCACTTCTCGTACTGGTCATCATCTATTTGCTTGGAACGCTTGGAATAGGTGCCTGGGCGGGGACGCGCATCAAGGACACTTCGGACTTCGCCGTGGCCGGTCATCGGCTCCCGCTAATCATGGTCATTACGACCAGCTTCGCGACCTGGTTTGGTGCCGAGACGGTCATGGGAATCCCCGCAAAATTCGCCAAGGGAGGTTTGCGGGAGGTCGTGGAGGACCCCTTTGGAGCGTCGATGTGTTTGGTACTCGTTGGATTATTTTTTGCGCAACGTCTCTACCGAATGAATCTGCTAACGATTGGAGACTTCTATCGAAACCGATTTGGGATCGCCGTGGAGATCCTTTGTTCTGTCCTGATTATTTTGAGCTATCTTGGTTGGGTAGCC
>JANPLJ010001150.1:0-4900 GCA_031426475.1 Pirellulaceae bacterium
GCGGTTCACCACGTTCTGGCGAACGTAGCTACCGGCAAAGAATAATCCAGGCCAAGTAGCCAAGTAGCCAGCCTTGTCGATAATCGGACAAAATGAGATCGAGAAACTTGCTGGCAGGATTTCTAAAAAAAACGAGCCGGACTCGATCGTTTGGCACGCGATAAATTTCTAAAATCTTCGCTTCGGATGCTCGTTCGTCGCGAGCACGTCAAAATTAACAGAAACCTCTTGGTATTCCACGACTTAGGATAACAAATGGGCAGTATGGGGCTGACGCGAGTAGGGGGATGGAATTCACTCAAATCTAGGCTGAACCAGGAGTTAGCGATTTGTAACCGTACAGTTTGACATGCTCGCCAAGATTGCTACATTACGGGACCTTGATGCGACGGATAGTGCTGTCTAAACGGCAGCATACTACAGGTAGTGTGGCTGTTAGTCCCGAGCAGTAAAGGAATATGAACGCGTTTGGTTCGTTTTTTGGCTGAATACGTTCGCCCGAGGAGTCTTTTGTGGGTACGAAACCCTTGAATGAGCGTGATGGCTATCTGTATACTATAGCACTGGCTTTCTGGTCATCGTTTTGAATAACCGCCAAGTGCTCGAAAATCCCCGACGAAGCATATGAAGGAGTAACACGAAGTTATGGCTACAGTGGAAATGGGACGAGAACGTCGAATTCGCAGCAAAACCACCCACGAAGTTCGTGGCAATCGATCTGGCATGAAAATCGAGTCTCGATTTTGCCCAACGAACGTGAGCGACCCGTTCGATACGGTGGAGTGGGACAAGCGAAAGGCGACGATCAAAGACGAAAACGGCAAGGCGTTGTTCGAGCAAACCGAATGCGAAGTACCGTCTACATGGTCTCAGTTGGCCACGAATGTCGTCGTCAGCAAATACTTCTATGGTGACCCGTCCAAGGCGGAGCGCGAGACGAGCGTACGCCAGCTCATCCATCGCGTCTCGCGAACGATCAGCGACTGGGGTATGGCCGATGGGTACTTTGACACTCCTGAAGACGGCGAGCGATTCTATCGCGAGCTATCTTGGCTGTGTTTGCACCAGCATGGGGCCTTTAATTCGCCGGTTTGGTTCAATGTCGGGCTCTTTAATCAGTACGGAGTCAAGGGAGCGAAGTGCAACTGGCGGTACAACGTCGAGCTCAATCAAGTGGAGCAGCCCGAGAATCCGTACGAATACCCGCAAGGCTCGGCATGTTTCATTCAAAGTTGCGAAGACAACATGGAAGATATCATGCGCTTGGCGACTAGCGAAGCGATGCTATTCAAGTTCGGATCGGGGACCGGAACGGATTTATCGATGATTCGTAGCAGCCGCGAAAAGCTTTCGGGGGGTGGCAAGCCGAGTGGCCCACTGTCGTTTATGCGAGTCTACGACCAGATAGCTGCCGTCGTGAAGTCCGGTGGCAAGACGCGTCGAGCAGCGAAAATGCAGTCGATCAAAGTTTGGCATCCAGACGTGATGGAGTTTATCGAGTGCAAATGGAAGGAAGAGCAAAAAGCCCATGCCTTGATTCGCGAGGGCTACGAAGCGAACTTTAACGGCGAAGCGTATTCGTCCGTCATGTTTCAAAATGCCAATCTTTCGGTTCGAGTGACCGACGAGTTCATGGACGCCGTTCGTCAGAACAAGCCTTGGAAGACTCGATGGGTGAGCGATCGATCCGAGGGCGAGGCACCGACTTATGAAGCACGCGAGATTCTTGAACGGATGGCCGAGTGCGCTTGGCACTGCGGTGATCCAGGTGTTCAGTACGACACAACGATCAACAAATGGCACACTTGCCCGAACAGCGGGCGAATCAACGCCAGCAACCCATGCTCGGAATACATGTTCCTCGACAATACGGCTTGCAATTTGTCATCGATCAACTTGATGAAATTCCGCAATCCAAATGGAACGTTTGACGTCCAGGGATTCACGGCTGCATGTCGCATATTCTTTATTGCTCAAGAAATCCTCGTCGACCATGCGAGCTACCCAACGGACCGGATCGCCCACAACAGCCATCTCTTCCGACCGCTAGGCTTGGGATACTCCAACTTGGGTTCGTTGGCCATGACGACCGGTATTGCCTATGATTCGCCAGCGGCCCAAAGCTTGTGTGGTTCTATTACTGCATTGCTCCACGGTGCGGCGAATCTTACGAGCGCTGAAATGGCTGGCGTTGTCGGACCGTTTACCGAGTACGAAAACAACCGAGAAGAGATGATGCGCGTGATGCAGATGCATCGCAATGCGGTGGAGCAGATCGACAATACCGGCCTGAGCTACTTGAAGGATGCTGCCCGCGTCATTTGGGATAAGGTTCTCGAAAATGGTCGACAAAATGGATTCCGCAACGCCCAAGCCACAGTTTTGGCGCCGACCGGCACTATCAGTTTCATGATGGATTGCGATACGACTGGTATCGAGCCCGATATCGCGTTGGTCAAATACAAGCAGCTCGCAGGTGGTGGAATGATGAAGATCATCAACCAAAGCGTCGATCTCGGCTTGAAGACGCTCGGATACGATGATGCTCAAACGCAGAGAATCATCGAACATATCAAAGAGCACGATACGATCGAAGGCGCTCCGGAGCTGAAGAACGAACACCTCTGTGTGTTCGACTGTGCGTTTAAGCCTGCCAAGGGAGTTCGCAGTATTGAGTGGCGAGCTCACTGTAAGATGATGGCGGCAGCTCAGCCGTTTCTTTCGGGCGCAATCAGCAAGACCGTCAACATGCCTGCCGAGTCAACGGTCAAGGATATCGCTGACGCCTATTTCTGGGGATGGGAACTGGGTTTGAAAGCCATCGCCATCTATCGCGACGGTTCCAAGCAATCTCAGCCGCTTTCGACCAAGTCTGAGGGACAAAAAGAAAAAGACAAGATCGTCGAGAAGGTGATCTACAAGCCACGTCGAGAGCGACTACCGGATACGCGACAATCGTTGACCCACAAGTTCAACATTGCAGGTCACGAAGGCTATCTGAACGTCGGACTCTATCCAGATGGTCGACCAGGCGAAGTCTTCATCACGATGGCCAAAGAAGGTAGTACGATCGGTGGCCTTATGGATAGCTTCGGAACCGCGACTTCGATTTCGCTTCAGTATGGCGTTCCGCTGGAAGTCCTGGTGAACAAGTTTAGCCATACTCGATTCGAACCGATGGGACATACGACGAATCCCGAGATTCGAATCGCCAAGAGCGTTGTCGACTACATCTTCCGTTGGCTTGGAAAAACGTTCTTGCCAAGCGAAGATGGCTCGGTAGCTCGAGAATACGATACCGATATTCCACCGGCATCAGCAGCCAGAGTCAATCCAGGGAATCGTCCCGCTTCGAAGCCATCGAACGGCTCGACGCACGCTGCGTCGACTGAATCGGCAACCGAGCCGACTCTGGTCGCACCGACGTTCATGGGAACAGCCGCCGATGCAGGGATGAAGGCCGAGGCGACGCGTCAGAACTTGAGTGCTGGAAGAATCAGCGGTTTCGCTTTGGGTTCACAACCCAAGAAAAACGAGGTGCCCGAGCACAAGGTTGCCAGCTTCCAGTCAGACGGTCCCGGCTGCGACAATTGTGGTGCGATCACCGTTCGATCAGGCAATTGCTACCTCTGCTATAATTGTGGCAATAGCCTCGGTTGTAGTTAGTAGTTCAACGCTCAATCTTCGTTTACACACCCATCGATTGAAACGATGGGTGTGTTTTGTTTTTCACGCTCCAAAGACGACGGTGGCTCGCCCTGACAGAGCCAGAACAAGCTCCGCGTATCGAACGCGAAACCGAATCGGAAATTGTCATGAACAAGTCCAAGATCGATCGACCAGACGAAAACGAACCCAATGAATTTGAAAAGGCAAGCGGCGAACTCCCGCTTTCGTTGGGGCGTGAATTCTTACAGTTTATCGTTGAGAACAAGAAATGGTGGTTGATACCGATTCTTCTGTCGTTCGGACTGATAGGCATCCTTGTCGCGCTGAGCAACACGGGAGCAGCACCCTTTATTTACTCGCTTTTCTGAGATTTCTCCCAGATTTCGACGGAGCCGTGATTTTTTGTGGACGAGTCTTTCTGCGACTCGTCAAAACTCGCTTTGAACGATACCGTCGATCGTGCAATGATGCCGAGTCGCAGAGCGACTCGGCCACGTTTTCAAAGTAGTCACAGCTTCAGAGTATGCCAACCACTTTGTTGCGATTCAATTTTGTTGCGATTCAATAGAGATGATCCAGGCAAAGCTGCGACCAGGTCTCAAACGAGTCGCGATCTTGTTTGATCTCGTCGATCGATCGAAAGCCGCTTTCGAGAAGCTCTTCTTCGCGGGCATGGGCATGGCACGAATGGAGTTGCATGATGTGAACAACGCCCAGATGGACCGAGCCGACCTCGGTTGTGTCGTCGTAAATCAGTCCTACGATTCGGTCGTTACAGCCACAGTCGACGACGATCTCTTCTTCCAATTCGCGTCGCATGCCTGTCCGATACCAATCGTCTCCGCGTGTGTCTTCGATCGAAATATGACCGCCGATACCGAGGCTTCGCTTGGCATGCAATCGCTTCTCACCTTGCCCCTTGCCACGCGTATACTGAAACAGTCGCGTTCCATCCGGATTTGTACACTCCAGAATCACGTACGGAATCAGTTGTTTGAAACTAGGGTCGGTCTCGCATTTACTTCGATGTTGAAATAATTGGTGCTTTCGATCCAAAATCGCAGGCAAATAGCGATCGACGTTCGCTTGAAAGCCCGAAAAAGGGCCTAGTTGATCCAGCAAGATCGCGGGCACTACAAGAACTTGTTCATCGACAGACATGGGAAGACATCTTTCTATGCGACAGTTTTCTATGCGACTGATTCAAAGTATCAGCATGCAATCGCCGTAG
>JANPLJ010001151.1:0-8481 GCA_031426475.1 Pirellulaceae bacterium
GTGGAAGAAGTGAAATGCAGCCTCCAGCCTGCCGAAAACGATTGCGCCATAAGCGACTCTGTAAGCAGTAGCCTCTTATCACTACGTCCCCAGCTCCGGCCGGAGCCTGGGGACGAGCGTACTCATGCTGGGGAGCAGCGTGAAGTGTCAAAAATCTCGCAATTTTTGTTGTGTTGCGAACATCGCAGCCTTACAATTCCGGATTGTGCATTTCCGAAATGCGTAACGGGTCAGAGTTCGTTTTACCAGAGAATTTTCGAGGTCACCATGAAAACATTCTACCGAACAAGTTCGTGTTACCTTGCAATGCTGTTAGGCTTGGCGTCCATGGCCCTGTCCAGAACAACGCATGCCGTTCCCATCACGTTTTCCGTGGCGGGTGCCAACGCGGCTGCGATTCAGGGAACGGTCGACGCATTTCGCAGCAACCTAGGCGCATTAAACCCCAATGTCGCCGGTTCCTTTGGCAGCGGACGACGCGAGATCAATTGGGATGGTGTTCCAAACAACCTGGCGGCACCGAACAACTTGCCCGCCAACTTCTTCAATGTGAACTCGCCTCGCGGCGCCGTTTTTAGCAGTTCGGCAGGAAACGCTTTTCAAGTCAGCGCCAACGACGGGATAGCACCAGTCCGTTTTGCGAACATCGAACCGATTTATGCAGATTTCTTTGGGACATTCAGCGCACAACGACTCTTTACTGCTCTTGGATCGAATGTCTACGACGTGAGTTTCTTCGTTCCGGGCTCCACAACTCCAGCACTGACACGTGCCTTTGGTTCTGTCTTTACCGATGTCGATACGGATTTTTCGACATCCATCGAGTACTTCGACTTTGCCAACACCTCGCTAGGCAAATACTTCGTGCCGAATATTCAAGGCAACAAGACATTGTCGTTCTTAGGCGTCGCGTTCGATGGCCCTGTTGTCTCTCGAGTCCGTGTTACCAGCGGCAATCAGATTCTCGCAGCCGGTAGCACGACGGCCGGAGACTTCGTCGTTGCCGACGACTTTATCTACGCTGAGCCGATCTCGGCGGTGCCCGAACCAACCTCGCTGGCAATCTTCGGCCTAGGCGCTGTTGGCTTAGCCGCCTTCCCGCGCCGCCGTCGATAAGTAGTCGAGAGCCGAGTACTTCGTCAAGTCTTAGAATTCGCCTTGTTTCAGAATTGGACAACACATCCAAATCGTGGCCGAAGTCCTCAGACTTTGGACGAAGCGCTGTGATTCCACGTCCATCGAGTAGCGTACGAATGGGCAAAGAACGAACCTGCAAAACCTCGCATGCCATCCGCCTTGTGCGGACGGTAGCCACATTTCGCAACCAGATATCCTTTTCTGGTTGCCAAATGTGCTTCCACCTCGACAAGCTGGTAGGAGAGCGATACGAATTGGGTTGTGGCGTTTAAATTGACTGGAAGCCAAGCCTTTTTAAAAAGTCTGACGCTCATGGCACTCGACGGCGCACTGTCCATCGAAAAAACAATGCGGCAATCATGAAGCTAAGCGATGACGGTTCGGGGATTGCTGATGTCCGTGAAAATAGCCAATCATAAACCGCGGGAGCGCTGTAGACTCGACTCCAGATGGTATGCCCGCCCTTGCCCCTTGATATCACGCAGAATTCGTGCCCAAATTCCAATGTTGATTCAGCGAACATCGTGGACATGGAGCTTTTGTTGAATCCATTCGCGGATAACGCTTCTTTCTTGGCTATCTCGTAAGACCCAAGTCTCGGTGTGTTCGTTGAAGGGCAGGTTAACGAAGGTGAAATCGCCTTCGGGAAACGCTGTCTTTACGAACGATTCGATCTTCTCCTTTTCGACGACTGGAATCTCATTGCTGATCAACTGCGGGATTCGGCCCAATCGTTTGATTCGCTGATTTGCACCGGCCAAGTCCGTTCCTTTCCAGTGTCCGTCATCATAGTGACTGTGACAGATCATCCCTCGCCAGAGCTTCGCAATCGAGTCGTCGTGCAGTCCGATCACATTACAAGCGATTGCACCGCGAGAAAAGCCGACCAAGAACACGGACCGCGAATCAGCCCCCCATTGATCGCATACCAAGGCAACCGATTCTTTGCAGTAGCGGACCGTCGCTTCGATATCGCCCCACCAAGTATCGGAATCGCGTTGATGATCTTCGCTTACAAACGGCAGACATAGCCAGATAAATTTTTTGCCGCCGCTGATTCCATAACCAAGACAAGGCTTTCCGCTTGCAACCGTTCGACCGTTGCCAGCGAACTCGACGATCAAAGGATACTTCTTGTTCATCTCCCAATCCGTTGGCAAATAGAGTGCGTGCCGTACCGAAGTATCTTGATACGCTGGCAACGCTTGGAGAACTCGCGTTCCAGGAACAGGATCGCCTTCGATAACATCAGGGGCAATCAAGTCGTTCGCGGTCTCTGCGGCAATGGTTTGCGGTAGGGGTATGCTAGAGAGGATAACCAAAATCAGCGAGACGTCGAATCTCATAAACGCCCTCCATTGAGCAAAACGAACCGAGAGGGAACTGGAGGAACTTCAGGCTGTTGCTTTGCCGTCAGTTCGCAGTCGCTTGGAACGCTTGTTGGGTTCTGACCAATTGTTCGTACTGCTCTTGATTGGCTCGGAAGATTCGGCTGAGTTCGGCTCTTGTTTGTTGGACAGCCGTCGAAAGACGTTCTACTTCGGATGTAATGACGGCAAGTTCCTTTTCGTACTGCGATTTGTCTTTGTCGAGCATCTGACGTTCGTTTTGACGGAAGACGACTTGTTCTTGGGCAACGGTATTGGTTGCTTGAACTTGAGCAATATCACGTTTAATCGCTTCGGCATCTTGGACGGCGCGGGCGGTACGATTTCGCGTTTCGCTGAACGCAATCGAATAGTCATTGATCGGACGGACAAAAATTGGTTCAATCAACTTGGCCGTTCCTTGACTGATCAACTGATCGGCATAGGCCTTGATGAATAGAACTTGTTGACCCTTCTTGAACGATACTTTTTCTTGACTGTTGGGTCGTCTAAGGCGTGCATCGACGGTTCGGCCACTTGAGTCAAAATTGCCACCATCCGATGCGGTTCGTTTGTCTTCGCTGTCGACGGTATCCGAGAAGTCGTTGACGAACTCGATTCGATACCAAATGTTCTCGGGTAGTTCGTTCTCTCGCGCGCGGCTGCCGTCTTCCACGTAGGAGCGCAATAGATTGGCTTGTCGAGCTTCCTGCGCATTTAATTGGCTTGGGTCTCGATCAAGCAACTCAACGGGGAGCTTTAGTAGGTCCGCAATGACCTTGGCATCCATTCGACCAAACTCAGCTTCGTTTGTTCGCTTGGAATTGGGTTCCGCGAAAGCGGTGTGCGAGTCAACGGGTAGAATTTCGAAAAGCGTCCAGCTCGTTGCATTCTTGGCCGCATCGGCTTGGAAATCGGTGAGTGCAATGACTGGTCGCAGCAGTGCGCTTCCGCCTTGGCTTTCCGCAACCATGTACTCGCCCAGGTAAGTTCGCGGCAACACCTTTCCATCGTCACCTTGGGCTTCACTGTAGGCGTAGACCAGATTCTCCACAGGCAAGTCGCCGTTCACTTCGGCCTGTGGCGGAACAGCAACGCCCGCAGGTACTGGTTCGGCTGGCCGCTGGGCCATCGTCAAACGGATGCCGTTTGGCTTAAAATCCGCAAGAGTTGCACCTCGCCAGATGCGTCCGCGTTCGACGGTCAGCCGGCTCAGTTCATTTGCTAGAGGGACCATGCTGCTAAGGTCGGAAGTTGGTCGGTGAATATCGCCCGATTTGAGCATTCTTGCTTCTTCTTCGAGCTTCTGAGCTTGCAGTTTTAGCTTGTCATGAACGCGTACCCAAGCAATCCGTCGTGACGCGACGCCGGCCGATGCGAACAAGAAAGCCAAGCATGATAGAAAGGTAAAAACCAATACGACTGTGTAAAGTACACCCCAGCCTGAAAAAGCCTTGACCAACGCAAAGATGAATAGCGTCAGGCAAATGATTACCACGACTAGAAAAAGAATACCCGTAAGTTCCATTTGGGGAGGCTGTCGAGCGGTAAAAGACGAATGAATAGCCTAGTCGAAGAGCAAATTGGGACAGTTTCCCAGCCTTTCGATACTAAGCCCCCTCACGGGCAGTGTCAAGCAAACCAAGCTTTTTCGAGCCTTCTGTCGCGTATTTGTAGCGAAAAATGGATACTTCTGACCGATCTCCATCACGAAATCCTTGATTTCCAGACTTCGGGCCTCTTTTCTTGGGTGGCGTATTATTGGCTTGCGAGCTGTGATAGGACCTCGCGGACGATCCTGTCGATCACCGAATCGTCGGCGACCAAACTCGCAGCCGAGGCGGACGTTTTCGGCCGTGCCCGCTCGAGATCGAAGCTACTAAGCAATTCTTCCAGACGTTTTTGGGCTTTGTCAGCCGCCGAAGATTGCAGGTCCGAAAGCGGTTGCCGCGATCGTCCCAAATCCCAGCCGCGAATGAGAGCCCCCCGACGGAAGCCTTCCGGAAACTCGGCTACCGAAATCATCGCATCAAATAATGGCAAAAGACGATATTGCAACTGCATCGCGCGGTCCCATTGCCCTGCTTTGGACGCCTGAAAGATCGCCTTCGTCAATTCGGGCACTACACCACTGGTCGCGTTTGTTCCTCCGTCGCAACCAATCATCAACATCGGGACCAAGGCCGCATCCCAGCCTGTCATGAAGAAAAAATCACTTCGCTGTGGCTTCACTTCCGCGATCATTCTCATCATGTGAGGAAGGTCCCCCGAACTGTCTTTGATTCCGACTACCCGAGGACACTCAAGGGCCAGTCTCTTCACCGTCTGGACGTCGATGGGGGAGGCAAATAATGGGATATTATAAAGCGTCACATCCACGTCGACGCGATCAGCAATCTCTTTGAAGTATGCATAGACACCTTCAGGAGCCAGCCGGTAGTAATACGGAGCGACGATCGCAACGGCCCGTACTCCCAATTGACCGTAGGCGTTGCAGGCGGAAATCGTCTCTTCGACATTCGCTTCGGCTGCCCCCGCAAGGATGGGGACTCGACCAGCGGTTTGATCGACGACAATATCGATGATCCTTCGCCGCTCTTCAGGCGTAAAACGGACAAATTCGCCGGTACTGCCATTGGGGTATAATCCGTCGACCCCGCTCTGAATCAACCAGTCGATATATCGGCGAAGTGTATCCTCGTCGATCCTACCCTTCGCATCTGTCGGACTGATATTTGGCGTAAAGATTCCAGAGAGGGGTTTTCCGGGCATGGGTTTATTCACTGTCTAATTGAATAATGTGTTCAGTAAAAAAGAATGGATTGAATCGATTGTAACAGACGTAGCAGATCCCTCGAATCCAGTTTAGGTGGGTTCTCATTGTACGATAGACTGGATCTTCCTAATCAGATCATCGCCAGTTAGGCTGGAGTTCATAATGAAAATCAGCACGATTCCGCGTCTCTACCGCAATGTCCGTCGCTGGCAAGAGATCATCGTTGTCCTCCGCCGTTACGGTTTAGCCGACTGGTTAAGCCGATTGCAGCTCGATTTTATCCGCGATTGGATCAAAGATGACGCTGGAATCCCACTCGCCAGCTATACCCGCGAAACGCGGATTCGGATGGCGATCATCGAACTTGGCCCAACTTTTATCAAACTCGGCCAAGTCCTCTCGCTCCGGCCCGATTTGGTTGGTTCGGCTCTTGCGACCGAACTCCAACAACTCCAAACCCAAGTACCGGCGGACTCGATCGAATCGGTTCGAGAAACGATCGCGGCGGAATTCGGGAAAAGCGTCGACGATGCTTTCTTATCCTTCGAAGAAACAGCGGTCGCGTCCGCTTCCATTGCTCAAGTCCATCGAGCGAAGTTGCACGATGGTACGCCCGTCGTCGTCAAAGTACAGCACTTCAATATCCAAAATAAAGTTCGCGAAGATATGGAAGTCTTGGCGGGGTTGGCTGGACTAGCGGAACGCATTCCAGAATTGGCTGCTTGGCAACCGCGATCTTTGGTCGAACAGTTGTCTCGATCGCTCAAGCGAGAGTTGAGCTTCACTCGAGAGCTGAACAACCTACTCGTTTTTGAAAAAGAGTTTGGAAGTTTCGAAGGATTGAAGATTCCGAAACCATTTCCGAAACTCTCGACATCTCGCGTCTTGACGATGGAACGCTTAGATGGACAAAGCATTGCGGAATTCAATGTCAGCGAAGCTGAGCTTGGCAACCCCGTATCGAATACGTTGCCTCGCCGAGCGGCAGAACTCTATATGGAGATGATCTTTGCCAAAGGTCTCTACCATGCCGATCCGCATCCCGGAAATGTGCTTGTGCTTCCCGATGGAACGCTTGGTCTACTCGATTTTGGAATGGTAGGCAGAATCGATGACTCGCTTCGCGAAACGATCGAACAAATGCTCTTGGCCGTCGCATCGGGCGACGTAACGCTGTTGACAATCTTGATCAAACGCGTTGGTAAACCACCGCTTCAACTGGATGATAGCAGCCTGAGTATCGATGTCGCAGAATTGGTTGCCACGTACGGTTCGCAGCCTCTCGATGCCTTCGATTTGTCCGGGGTTCTCAATGATGTCACCGACATTTTGCATCGGCATCGGATCTCGTTGCCGCAGCAAACCGCCCTCTTGCTGAAGACACTCATTACCTTGGAAGGGACCATCGGACTGCTCAATCCGAGCTTTAGTCTCCTCGAGGTTATGCAGCCATTCTTCCGAAAAATGTGGTTGCGTCGACTCTCTCCCCAGCGTCAAGCCCGGAAAATACGACGCATCTACTTTGAATTAGAAGGTTTGCTCGAAAAGCTACCGAACCAAATCAGTGGGCTGGTCGAGATGGTTCGCCAAGGAAAACTCGACGTCCATCTATCGCATCGTGGGCTGTCGCCTTCGATCAATCGGCTGGTTCTTGGGTTACTGACGAGCTCGCTCTTGCTTGGTTCATCGATCCTGTTAGCGTTCAAAGTTCCACCGGTGCTGTTTATTCAAGGTGGACCGATGGGGCTCAAGGATCTCTCATTGCTGGGACTCGTCGGCTTCGTTGTCAGTCTTTTGATTAGCTTTCGATTGCTTCTCGCGATCAACAATTCCGGACATCTTGATCCCGCGTCCGAACAGCATGACGATTGATCTTTTCCTCATCGACATGCCGCCTTCCATTCATCAGTCCCAAAGGGACGGCGCTAGGTTAGCCCAGGGTGGAGCGCAAAGGCGAAGCCTTGAAGCGTAACCCTGGGTCGTGATGTCGAGGCGGGCGTGAGTCCCAACGGGACGGCCCTAGATCGGTCATTGTTCGTTAGGGCCGCCCCATTCGGGGCTTTGCCAAGGGTGGATAACGTTCCCAGGGTTGCGCTTTGCCGCGTTGCGGCTTCGCTCCACCCTGGGCTAACATAGGACCGTCCCGTTGGGACTTAAGAGCTCAGCTTCGTGCGTCTCAACGACAGCAAACGGCTTCAACGAGATTTGCGGTATAAAATTGCAGGAGCACCATCTTTCGACCGCCATCGCTGCTATTCGGCAAGCTCGAGTTCGAGCGAAAAATTATGAAAGAGGGGGTCGTCTAAGCTGCCCTGCCAGCGACATATAACGCTTGTTGCTAGTTCTGGAAAACGCAATCGCTGGCCGTCGGGAATGGAAGCACCTGCTATCAGCGATTCGACCAGATGCTGGATGATCGCTATGCACGTCGACTCATCACCTGGCTGGACATGATGCATCGAAAGATCGGGCCTTGCAAAGCGACGCATGCCTCGCGTGTAGAGATGCAACAGGCCGTCTGGTTGTTCGATCGATAGAAATGCGACGAACGCGTTCGATGCGGCCGCTCCAACGTCAAAAACGTTCAAACGCCAATCGAGCCCGCGATACCAATGGCCTGTCAATACATCACATACTGCCGAGCCGCCGTGGTCGAGTAAAAATTGGATCAGTCCGATGCAGTCTCGCAGCGCATCGAGATGCTCAGTATCCGGCAGTTCGCCCCGCACCACGATGCAATTCGGCGCCTGTTGAATTGCTTCAACGACATCTGGCGCGTCGATACAGAACTGCTCCCAAGGAGAACCACATTGAAAGTGATTCCGCAATTCGGGACGCTCTGCCAAGGAATGAAACTCGAGCTCTAATCCTTCTGGTAGGCCGAGTGTTCGATATTCGTTCCGAGGCACTGCAGGAAAGGACTCGTCCAGCACACCGTAGATGACAAAGAAAAAATACGATTGGAGCGGAAGCGGTTTGAAAAGAGGTCGTGGCCAGTGCTCTAATGATTTTTCCGTCATGCCTTCTCCATAAATCTGTTCAACATAGGCCTATGAAAACAAGAGACTGAGCGTCAGCGACGAGCTTGACGCGGAACGAAGGCCGCAGAGATAGATTTTATTTCACACACAAGAATGCGATTCATACTGTCCTTCGCTAACGCTTCAGGCTCTTACATCAGCTTCGAGAACGTAACGAACG
>JANPLJ010001152.1:0-3442 GCA_031426475.1 Pirellulaceae bacterium
GCGATTCGGACATCGCGAGATCATCGTTCACTTGTATGACGACGCCGACCATGTTGGGTTGCTCGGCCTGGATGACTTCTAGAGAATAATACCAGGACGCGCCATCGATACTGGCGACAGGAGTCCACTGAGTACTCTGGAGCGGCAACGCCCCCGCCATGGCTTCGGCCATCTTCGATTCGCAGACCATCTGAGCTTGCGTCATACGGCGCGCCCGCAGCCCGTTGTCGGAAGACTGCTGCATGATGGTCGCTAGAATTCCGACTGCAATTCCAAGTATCGATAGGGCCAATACGACTTCCAGCAGTGACAGGCCTGATCTGCGATGAGGTCGAGATTGCATCATTAGCCTCCCGCCGATGCGACTTCGATGATTTTGGCTTCACCGGTCAGTCCACGAAGCTGGACAGCCATGCGTCGACCGCGGACATCTTGGATAACCACGTGAGCCGTCGTCGTGCTGCCATCCGGGTAGAATAAAATGGGTTGCGACCAACCTAGAGCACCTGCTTGCATCGAATCTCCAAGTGATTGCTCGGAGAGGGATCGCATATCGTTCAAGACGTCGGCGGTTGCAAACACGATGCCTTCCTCCAACGCCTTCTGTCCAACCGTCGCATCCGCGGTGCCGGCTACCACGCCCTGAGAAGTAGACTCAGTTTCGATGGCTTGTCCGAGTTCGGTAACGATCGTTGCACCAGCGCTGGCTTCGACGCTATCGCTCGCTCGCATCCATGGTTGGACCATGAATTGGGTTTGACCGATCTGACAGCGAAAAACTTGAGCTTGGCCTGTCTTGATCGCCTCCAATCGAGCTCGTTGGATTTCCAGTCGAACGGTTTCCACGGCGTTAAAAATCTTGCGACTAGAAACCATCCCTTCGTACGTCGGCAACGCAATCGAAAAAGCGACGACCATAATGGACAGCACCAGAATCAGCTCGATAAGTGTGAATGCTCGTCGCATCGATTGGTTACCGCCGCAACATATGTTTCTTGGCTAACTCGTGATATCGTCGGCCGTATTGGACTGACCATCCGGTCCAATACAACGAATCTCAAAACTGGAACCATTGATCTTGTACTCATACGGATGGTTCCATGGATCCAGCCCTAGTGGCTTGTCCATGATCTTGACCCACTTCGACACGTCTGCCAAATCGCTTGGCTGCGTGTATAGAGCTTCCAAAGTGGACGGAAGCGAACCTACAGTCAATCGATATTGATTTACGAAGGCGCTCAACGAAGCGATCTGTGTCTTCGCAAACTTCTTGTTCGCATCATCGGATACTCCGACGGCGTTGATCACAACCGCTCCTGCAACGACCACCAAAATGGCGAGTACCAAGAGGACTTCGATCAGCGTAAAGCCTTTTCGATTCTTGTGGCGTAGGATCCTATTTCGTTTCATGTTCTTCATTTCCTTTTTTGAGAGGTGAATATGGCGGGTTTTTCTAAAATGTGCTGGAGCTATTGAGAACAGGTACCATCAGGGCCAATACGACAAACATGACGATTCCGGCCAAGATGAGCAACATAATTGGCTCGAGTAGTCGAACGACAACTTCTAGTCTTCGGAAGGTGAGCTTTTCTAAGTTCTCCGAGATCTGTACCAAAACTCGGTCGAGTGTATTCGACTCTTCGGCCACCGAGATCATTTCTACGACCGTTTGAGGAAAATGTCCACTCGATTCGAGCGGTTTTGCCAACCGAGCACCGGCGGTGACTTCTTCGGAAGCGTCTGCAATCGATTGGGCCAGAATTCGGTTGCCAGCCGCCATACGGCTGATGTCCATCGACTTTAGCAACGGGACGCCGTTGGCAAGCAACGTTCCCAATACTCGGCAAAAACGCGAAACGGCCAGATTGAGGAATACGGTTCCCAGCAATGGAGTTTTGATTTTGATCAAATCGAAACGTCGTTTCCCGTTCTCTGTTTTCAAATACTGAGTCAGGGCGACAACAACTGCAGCGATAACAGCGAGCACGATCCACCAATAGGACTGAGCTACGCGGCTGATCGCCAGCAGAACTTCCGTTGCGGCAGGCAACGAACCGCGTTCACGCATCGTGTTGAATAATGGATCGAACTTCGGCACGAAGTAAACCAATAGGACCATCACGATAATCGAGCCGACTCCCATAATGAAGAGCGGGTAAGCCAACGCTCCAATCGTCTTGCCCTTGAGCTCTTCTTGAAGTTCGACAAACGTGGCGACGCGATCGAGCGCGTCTTCGAGGAAGCCACCTTCGCTTCCTGCGCGAACCATATTGATGGCCATGTCGTTGAAGATCCTTGGATAGCGGGCGAATGTGTCGCCAAGCGATTCACCTTCTTCGACACGCGCCTTGACATCTGCCAAAGCCCCCTGCAGCGTCTTGTTGCCCGACTGCTGAGAGAGCACCGTCAACGCTCGCAACATTGGGACACCGCTTCGCAGCAGCGTTCCCATCTGCGAATAGAATGCGGCCATCTTGGCACCGCTAACCCGGCCCGTCGAGATCGTACTGCTGGTTTTCCCAGCGGTAATCGAGATTGGAAAGAGCGATCTCGAGCCTAGCTGGACCGCGACCTCACGCTCGGTATTGGCGGTTAGAGTTCCCGAAGTTTTCTTGCCGCTAAAGTCGCGGGCGGTGTATGCAAATTCTGGCATAGTAGACTATCCGAGCGTGTCACCCTTGGTCGCTCTCAAGACCTCTTCGACAGTTGTACTACCTTCGACGGCTTTTCGCCAAGCGTCATGTCGGAGCGTCTTCATGCCAGCCTTCAAGGCCGCCTTGCGAATCACAAAGCTACTGACTCGGTCGTGCGCAAGCTGTCGGACTTCTTCGGTCGTGACCATCAATTCGTAAATTCCCATTCGTCCAATGTATCCGACGCCCCGGCAGTCGCGACACCCGATCGAACGATACAGCGGCTGGTCGCCGAGTGTTTCCCATGGAAAATCCGATGGTACATCGTCGTGTGTTGGGCGATAGGCTTCCTTACATTTTACGCATAGCCGTCGTACTAGACGCTGCGCCATTACGCCTTCTACGGTACTGGCCACGAGAAACGGTTCAATTCCCATATCGACGATACGCGTATAAGCTCCGGCCGCATCGTTGGTATGCAACGTACTGAAGACAGTGTGACCGGTGAGCGAAGCTTGGATCGCGTTTTCGGCGGTTTCTGCATCTCGAATTTCACCGATAAGTACGATATCCGGATCGTGACGCAAGATACTTCGGAGCGACGCAGCGAACGTCAAGCCAATCTTGGTATGGACTTGGATTTGATTGATTCCATCGAGTTGATATTCGACTGGATCTTCGGTCGTAATGATTTTGTTTTCTGGCGACTTGATTTCCAACAGAGAACTGTAAAGCGTTGTCGTCTTTCCCGATCCAGTCGGCCCCGTGACCAGAATAATACCGTGCGGTATTCGGATCAGTTCACTGTA
>JANPLJ010001153.1:0-2338 GCA_031426475.1 Pirellulaceae bacterium
TTTCGTCGCTCGGCTGCCACATCCGAAAAATCGTCGCCCAATCTCGGATCGGATTTCCAACGTGGCATTCGAAGCCAGCTTCGTTTCGCTATCGGCGTTGACGCCGCATCATCCTTACGACTCGCTTGACGAGCTCGCTTCGGTTCGGGACGTTCCGCGTCATCGGATTCGTCACGGTCTTCGATCGTTCGCTTGCGATGCGAGCGTTCGGACGTATCGACATTCGCATCGTCTTCACGAGAACGACGCTTCCATGGCAACCAAGATCGTGTCTCTCGCTTTTCCACCGATTCGATATCCACCTTCGATGCACCAGACTCCTCGAATCGATCTGTTTCGGATCGATCGCGACGAGCAAAACGGGGCATCTTCCAAGCTTGACGCTGAGCCAACATGCCGTTTCGGAGGATGAAGCGTTTTTGTGCCTGGATATAAATGTGCCGAAGGTAAATTCCGCCAGCTAGAAACACCGACAGAATCCCGCCAAGCCAGGCGCCACCGACGGCCATATCAGTGGTGGTTTTGTTCCAAGGAGATGCCATCAATTCCGTACCGATAAGAGCGCTCATTGCCCAAGCGATCAAACCACACAGCCAAAATACAACACTCATCGGGGCGGTTTTGATTTCGCTGCAGATTCTCAGGCCCAAGAGCCCCACCAAGGTTGCGAACGTCGCAAGCACAACCGCCCAACCAGAGTAACCGATCTCACGACGCGCCCAAGTGTCGACGCTCATCCCCAAAAGTTGCAACCCTGAGCTCGATACATCGAGACTCGAGACAAGTGCCGCGATCGCCAGTAGCCCCCAAACACGATACTTCGCGCGATAGTCATCGAGTTTATGCTTGCGAAGTTGAAAAATCATCAGCGATGCCAATGCAGTCAGCGTCCAAAGCTGACCACCCAGCCAGTGTGCGATCCCGTGTGTGGACCGCATATGAACCAAATAGGCAATAGGAAGCTTGTTCATGCTGCCGATCGGTTGGACATGAACGAAATAGTGAGCCAGCATCAGCGCCGCCCAGACAGCCCAGAGCCCAGCAATCGTCAACATCAAACTCCGTCGACGCACTGGAATCAACTGGACAAGCCTTTGCTGACAAGCGCGACGGACGGCCTGACTATAGCCCGGATCGCGTTTCAAAGTCGTGAGACCATCGTCGTCCGCTTCGCGTTCGTGAATCCGCCGGCGTTTGCTGGCGCGAACGCTTTCGACAGCGACTCCTGCATCAGCAGCCGCCGCTTCTCGCATGACGCGACGTCTTCGATCAGTACGATCGGAACGAATGAGAGGCATCGAAGACGTTCCTTAGCGTGGTGGTTGAGAAAGGGTGCTCCTTCGCGAGCGAAGGGCGACAAAGACTGTTGATTCGATTCTAGGCCGCGCGTTGACCCGCTACGGAATGTGGAAGCGTCAAAATCGAGTTGGACTCTTCATCCGCCGAGCGACCGAGGATTTCGCGGATGGTAAAAGGTCTTCTCGCATTGCGGTTGTAATACAGCCGCGTTGTAGACTCACCTATCAACCCAATGCTGAGCGCCTGAAGACTCATCAACGACAGCATGACTCCCAGCAGCAAAAGTGGGTTGCCCGTCATGTCGATTCCGGAAGTCAATTTCATCGCCACGACAGCCATCATGGCGAACATCCCCATGCCAAATAACCCGAGTCCGATTCGCCCGAATAGCTTCATCGGACTGGAGTAATAGTCGAGCATATACTTGACGGTAATCAGGTCCAGAACAACGCGGACGGTTCGCGATAGACCATACTTGGTTGTACCAAATCGCCTTGGGTGATGGCGTGTCTCGACTTCGACACACTTCGCTCCTCGCCAATGCGCGAGAATCGGAATGAATCGATGCATCTCGCCGTAGAGTTCGAGCTCGTCGGCAATCTCGCGACGCATCGCTTTTAAAGTACATCCAAGATCGTGAATTGGAAATCCTGTGACGTAACTGATCAATCGATTTGCCAGTTGCGAGGGTACTTTCCGCGTCAGCAACGTATCTTGGCGATGCTTTCGCCATCCATGAACCAAATCATAGCCCTGATCGATCTTGTCCAGCATCATCGGTATGTCTGCTGGCTCATTTTGGAGGTCACCGTCTAGGGTGACAATGACATCGCCACTGGCGTACTCGAGCCCAGCCTGCATCGCGGCGGTTTGTCCGTAGTTGCGTCGAAAGCGGACCACACAGACACGCTTGTCGGTTGCGACGATCTCGGAAAGTCGCTCTACCGTCGCATCGTTCGACCCGTCGTCAACGAAAACCGCTTCGACAGGTCGTCCCAGATTGTCCATGACACTGCGAAGTTGCTGGTAAAGTGGTCGA
>JANPLJ010001154.1:0-3543 GCA_031426475.1 Pirellulaceae bacterium
ATTGCTTGGCCCGGTTGCTATTTTTGCGATTCCGTTTTTTGATTCAGGAATGGCGATCCTTCGTCGTAAACTTACGGGCCGAAGCATTTTCAGTACCGACCGTGGGCATATTCACCATAGTCTTTTGCGATGGGGACTCAGTCATCGTGGCTTGCTTTTGATGATCAACCTTTTGTGCGCAATCACGGCTGGTGGAGCGTTAATCGGATACATGCTGAATAACCAACTGGTGGCATTGCTTTCAACACTTTCCGTTCTTAGTTGCTTGGTCGCAAGCCGGGCTTTTGGATACTCAGAACTTCAGTTGCTTACCAACCGCCTTTATCATTTCTGCGGTTCATTTGTTCCACTTCAAAGTACTCCAACGAACGACGGGGATTCGAAGGTCCAGGGAAGACGCCACATGATTCGATTTCAGGGCAATCGGAGCTGGGAAACGATTTGGAATGCGTTTATTGAATTTGCCGACAAGCATGACCTTGCAAAGATCTCTCTCGACTTAAACGTACCTTGGCTACACGAAGGATTTCATGCAAGCTGGACTCGTACTCGATTACCCGATGATTCTCATCAATGGCGATTGCAACTTCCCGTATTCGCTGAGGCTCGGTCACTTGGACGAATGACAATGATCGGCCGAATGTCGAATATCGATTCGGTCGCGATTCTAGGGGAACTGGTCGAAATGATGGAAGGCCTGCACCCAGAGATTATGGCTCTCGTAAGTGAAGGACTTGTAAGCCCGATTCCGGGATCGGCGTCCGTCGCATTGTCGGGAGTGGATAGCTCAACATCGTCGAACTTGCCGTTGGCCAGCATGCGTCCGTAATTCTTCATGGCATCGATGTGAATGTCTGGATGCTTCAGGAGCTTCGTCGTTGAGTTCGCACGGCCAAGCATCGTTTTTGAAAGCTACTTTTTGTGATCTCCTCTCCAATGCCCCCTCAAAAAACTCAATCGCTTCGAATTTGTTGTATTGGTGCCGGATATGTCGGTGGACCGACCATGGCGATGATCGCCAAACAGTGTCCTGACATTTCCGTCCACGTTGTCGACCTTAATTCCCATCGCATCGCGCAATGGAATTCGGAGACATTGCCCATCTATGAGCCCGGTCTAGACGAAGTCGTCAAAGAGGCCCGCGGTCGCAACCTTCGGTTCTCAACGAATGTCGATCAAGCCATTCAAGATTCGGACATCATCTTTATCGCGGTGAACACTCCGACCAAGTCCTTCGGTATCGGTGCGGGACGAGCAGCCAACTTGGAGTTCATCGAAAAGTGTGCTCGGCAGATTGCGCATTGCTCGCACGGCCACAAGATTGTTGTCGAGAAATCAACGCTTCCCGTCCGCACGGCGGAAGCAGTCAAGCGTATTCTCTCTAGCGCGGGAAATGGGGCAACTTTTGACGTCCTTAGCAATCCTGAGTTTCTTGCCGAAGGAACGGCGGTTGAAGACCTCCTCAAGCCTGACCGAGTTCTCATCGGCGGTGAATCGGATGCGGCCGTTGAGACACTTGCAAGCGTTTACGGGCGTTGGATTCCTAGAGATCGCATTCTGACAACGAACCTATGGAGCAGCGAACTATCGAAACTGACGGCCAACGCCTATCTCGCCCAGCGAGTCTCGTCTATCAATGCGATATCGGCTTTGTGCGAAGTCACTGGGGCCGATGTCGATGAAGTTGCGCGAGCGATTGGGATGGATTCGCGGATTGGACCGAAGTTCTTGAAATCGTCGGTCGGCTTTGGCGGTTCCTGCTTCCAAAAAGATATCCTGAACCTGGTCTACCTTTGCGAACACTTTGGTCTTCGCGAGGTCGCTACGTACTGGGAGCAAGTTGTTGTCATGAACGACTATCAAAAGCGTCGTTTTTCGGCGAGGATCGTACGTACCATGTTCAATACTGTTTCCGACAAGCGAATCGCGGTTTGGGGATTCGCGTTCAAGAAAGACACGAATGACACCCGTGAATCCGCCGCGATTCACGTTTGTCGTGACCTCCTGCACGAGCGAGCTCGACTGGTCATTTACGATCCTCGCGTACCGGAGTCACAGATCCGCGATGAATTGCGTGCCGCACTCGCTGACACCGCTGGAATTATCTCCGAGAAGAATCAAGAGCTAATCGATTCCAATGTGACCGTTGCGAAAAACTGTTATGAAGCCTCCGAGGGGGCGCATGCGATCGCGTTGCTCACGGAATGGGACGAATTCAAAAAACTGGACTACCAAGCCATACTTGACTCGATGCACCAGCCCGCATTCATTTTTGACGGGCGCAATATCTTGGATCGCAAAACGCTGTCCAAACTCGGATTCGAGATCCATGGAATTGGGAAACCGGCCCCAAACGCTTAACCGTGGGACGATTCAAAACCCGAGCGATCTCGAGGCAGAGGTCGGCGTTGGGAGTAGGTTTCGTTCGGTAAGTGCCAATGGGAAACGTCTAGTTCTCCCATTTTCCAGCAATAGTACGCCGCTTGATCTCGCATTACGGTGGGGAAATTGACGATTCCGTCGTATGCTGAACGAAGAATAACCCCGAGATTTTCCAGCTCGCGTATCAGCTCCTCAAGCTGCTCCGTTTCGATACGAAGATCAGCCCGGGTCTCTTCGACTTCATCGCTATAGACCTGAGCTTTCGCTCCATCTCGGCGACGCACCAAACGATGTAACTGGAGGCGCCGTTCCGACAATTCTCGATGAGATAGACTGATATCTGCCACGATGAGCCTCAAAAGCGGCAGCATGGCATTCGCTTGTTCAAGCGAAAAAAGGATCTCGGCAGTAGGAGCTTGTTTGACCATCGACGCTCAAAACCATTCGGGGGAACATCTAAATCCGAAGTCACGCCGAGTATAGCAACAGATTCGTGAATCTGTCTCTATCGGCTCAGGCGGTTTCCAATATATCAATCATGCTTCACAAAGGATTGGATTGCCAGTCTAAGGTCGAGAAATAGGCGTCAAACTGGATTTTCTGAACGAATCTCACACCTTAATGGGTACGAAACAGGGTCCTCAACAGATCAGAAAATTTTCTGGATCAACTCGTTGCATTTTCCAAATTATTCGGTTGCAGCAGCGAGAATTCTTCGAAGACTTGATCTGCTAACTCACTGGTAATTCTAGGGATACGTTTCGAAGCCCCCGCAACTAACGCCAATTCGGAAAGACGGTTGATTCGTTGTGGTAGGCCGTCGCTCAGCTCGTGAATTCGGGTAATTGCCTGTGCTTCAAATAAACCGGGACGTCCCTTTGCCTTGCCGACTGCATAGTCGAAATAATCGGCAGTTTGCCCCAAATCCCAGGCTGGAAGGTCGACGCGAAGCTGGCAGCGATCTCGCAAATAGCTGGGAAGCGTCGCGAGCCTGTCAGTGCAAACGCTCAATACGCACGAAATCGGCGAATTCACCTCCAAAATTCGATGAATACCTGCCAATACTTGCTGTTCGGCCAAGGAAACATCGTCCAAGAGCAGGACAATCTGCGTGTTGATGGCCGTTGAAGCTTGCAATACGTCCTGTAGCCGACTCCACGA
>JANPLJ010001155.1:0-2603 GCA_031426475.1 Pirellulaceae bacterium
GATACGACCGTGGTCACATAAGCGCCACCGATATCGATGCGCTTGACGATTTCAACGTTCGCTGCCTTCGCCATCGCGTCGGCTGCCTCAATACTGGCCAGGAGGCCTTTGGTTTCAATAAGTCCGATTGCAGTTTGCATAGCTTTTAATTTCTGATAGATAATTTTTGATTAATGATTGAAAGTGAGAAAGCGAGCAGAAACTACTTGCTGGCTTTGGCAGCGGCGGCTGGCGCCGGGGTGCTGCTCTTGAGTACCTTGGCGAGATCGTCGTGTGGTCGTGCGATCACTTGAACGCTGACCACTTCGCCGATTCGACCGGCCGCAGCAGCACCAGCATCGGTAGCAGCTTTCACGGCGGCGACGTCTCCGCTGACAAAGACAGATACAAGACCGCTACCGACGTTGTCCCAACACAGGAACTCGACGTTGGCAGCTTTGAGCATTGCATCGGTAGCCTCGACAAGAGCGATAAAGCCCTTGGTCTCGATCATTCCGAGCGCATCGTTTACTTTGGACATAACAGTATTTTCTCCAATAGAAAAAAGGTGAGAGAGTTATCGAAATTTGAAACAAACGTTTTAGTGTTTACACTGACAGTCGCTTTCCTGCTTGCGGAGCTCGATATGCGTCGCGCGATCAAGATCACAAGCATTCCCTTCATCGGTATCGATGTGAACTTCCAGCTTGCTCGCAGCGTCCTCGCGAACCAAGACATCTTCGAAGACCACCGAACAAGCGGGTGACTTGATCGAAAGGTTCATGAAGTCGCCATTCTTGACACCGTAGAATTTGCAATCGGCGTGATTGATATGCACATGCCTTGCGGCTCGAATCACACCTTCGCTCAGCTCCACCGCGCCCGCCGGTCCGACCAAAACACAGCCAGGCGTACCTTTGATATCACCGCTGTGCCGTGTCGGCGCATCGATACCAAGCGATATTGAATCGGTATAGGCAAGTTCAACTTGACTGAATTTCCGCGTCGGTCCCAGCACTCGAACGTTCGGCAACATTCGACGTCGTGGGCCGACAATCATGACCGTTTCTGCGGCAGCAAAAAAACCATCCTGGTATAGATTCTTTTCGGGGGTCAACTTCTTGCCGGGGCCAAAGAGTTTTTCCACGTGTTCGTCTGTCAGATGAACATGTCGCGCCGAGATGCTAACGACCAGCTTTGGCTTCGTGGTATCGATGCCCCTGAGGGAGAAAGAACCGGCGTCGCCGTTCAAGATCCGTTGAACCGCTTGCCGGACCAACGCTTCAACTTGATTGTGTGCTAATGTTTGTGACATGATTTCAAAAGGTTTAATTCGGAAGAACGAGAGAGGTAACTCTACAGAGTCGATTTCTCTGCCTTGGCGATGGTAGGTGAAGTAGAGACGTGAGGAGCTGGAACGTTTCCGCGATGGTTGTGGGTGTCACGGGGCTCGTCGGAAACCTGCGACGGTGCAACGATCGTTTCAACGTTGTGTTCGGTAAGTTGGTATCGCCAGGACTGTTCGAGTTGGTCATCGACCACAATCTTTCGAACGTCCCCCAGTCCACAGAGGCGTGCAAGGCTGGAACGCCCAAACTTGCTGCTGTCCGCGACGACAATCGTCTGATCGGCGCATCGCATCATGGCTCGTTCGGTTTCGACCAGCAACAAGTTGCTGTTGTAGTAGCCGCGACTATCGATACCAGCCACACTCAGGATGGCCTTTTGTACTGTGAGTCCTTCGATCATCTGATTTGCGTAAGGTCCCAATGTGATTCCAGTTCGATGGTGGACCGATCCACCAAGGAAAATTAAGTCTGTTTTCTCGGAGGTCGCAAAAAGATTTGCAACCGGCAAACTGTTGGTCACGATCTGCAGCGGACGTCCGATGAGCTGCCGGGCTAGTTCGTAAGTCGTACTCCCGCCATCCAGCAGCACCGTATCTCGATCTTCGATCAGTTCGGCAGCCGCCAAGGCGATTTGTCGTTTTCTCTCCCAGTGGCCAACTCGCCGGTCTTCAAATACCTGCAGACCAGCACTAGGACCTGTGCAAAACACACCGCCATGCGTTCGTTTGGCTTCACCTTGAGCCTCTAGATAGTCCAAATCTCGACGAATGGTCGATTCGCTCGCTTCGATGGCATCGCGAAGATCCGGGATCGATACAAAGCCACGGCTCCGAATCAGCTCTCGAAGCTTCGATCGCCGTTGCTCGGTCGAAGCAGAGCTTCCGAATCCTTGTACGTTTCCATCCGGCGTCTTGATGATTTTCAACCACGAAAAAGCAAGTAACGACAATTCAATGAATGAATTCTGTCACAAAACAGAAAGAAATCAATCACCAAGACTGGATTTGAGTGAAAATAGGCAAAATAGAACGATAAATCCGGTAGCTTGCCAAAGAAAGTGGGGCTGCGGCTCCGCCCGCTGCCAAGAATCCGTTCACGGGGCTTGGGACCGGGTCACCAGGCTTTGGGACGTTGCGTTTGGGAATAGTTCGACAGTCCCAAATCGACCCCTTTGGCCTCGGAGGGTGTCCGGCTTTGCAAGGGTGCCATCCAAAGAATGCTATGGTCCAAAAGCGGACGCCCTCCTCGTGCCGAATGTCGCAAGGATTGAGGAAA